>NZ_JBFUAY010000101.1:0-20398 GCF_056406015.1 Rhizobium sp. P1_E1
GGATGCGGTCGATGCCATGGGCAAGATCGAATCCTCCGCCACCGAAATCGGCAGCATCATCGGCGTCATTGATGAAATCGCGTTCCAGACCAACCTGCTGGCGCTCAATGCCGGCGTCGAAGCCGCCCGCGCCGGTGAGGCCGGCAAGGGCTTTGCCGTCGTCGCTCAGGAAGTGCGCGAGCTGGCGCAACGTTCCGCCAAGGCGGCAAAAGAAATCAAGGAACTCATCAACGCTTCGAATGGCCACGTGAAAAGCGGCGTGGCCCTGGTTGGTGAGACCGGAAAGGCGCTGAAAGAGATTGCAGAGCAGGTACAGCAGGTCGACGGCAATGTGGGGGCCATCGTCGGCGCTTCGCAAGAGCAGGCGACGGGGCTGAAAGAGATCAATACCGCTGTCAACAAGATGGATCAGGGCACGCAGCAGAACGCCGCCATGGTGGAAGAAGCCACAGCGGCCGCCCACAACCTGGCCAAGGAAGCCGACGCACTGTTCCAGCTGCTGGGCCAGTTCAACATTGGCGGAGCGGTGGCACCGAAGCGCGTAGCGCAGCCCGCTGCCGCGGCGCCACATGCTCAACCGGCGCCCTCGCCTGCGCGCCAGATGGTTGCCAAAGTGAGTAAGTCGTTCCAGACGAATGGGAATGCAGCATTGGCCGGCGATTGGGAAGAGTTTTAAGTCGTCCTGATTTCCCTCCAGTCTATGCTGGAACGCCAAAGCGGCATGATTTTACGAAGGGCAGCGTTTGCTGCCCTTCGCATTTGAATCTTATGCCCGAGCCGGAGCTTTGACTGGAAGCAGGGCATTGACAACAACCGCAACGCCTATGTTTGCCGCAAGCGCCAGCAGTCCCGTGTAGACGGTGAAGGGTTCGCCGCCGAGGCTGATCAGATGCAGAGGCTTCCAACCGGCATCCCAGACGAGGAAAGTACCGCCGCCGAAGCCGACGAACCAGCCGGCAAGCAGACCGGGTGCACGGAACCAGTTGGTGTAGAGACCGAAGACCAGCGCCGGAAGCGTCTGCAGGATCCAGATGCCGCCGAGCAGCTGCAGGTCGAGTGCGAACTGCGTCGGCAGGAAGATGATGACGAGAAGCGCACCGATCTTCACCACGAGCGAGGTGATCTTTGCAACCTTGGCCTCACCCGCATCGCTGACGCCGGGGTCGACATAGGCTTTCCAGAAATTGCGGGTGAAGAGATTGGCGGCACCAATGCTCATCACCGCTGCCGGCACCAGCGCGCCGATAGCGATCGCCGCAAAGGCGAAGCCGGAGAACCAGCCCGAAAACAGCGTCTTGAACAGCGTGGGAACAACGTCATTGGCGCTGTCGAGCTTCAGGTTGGCGGCATGCCCCATATAGCCGAGCAGCGCCAGAAGACCGAGCAGTAGCGTATAGGCGGGCAGCATGATCGCATTCTTGCGGATCGTCTTGCCGCTGTTGGAGGCAAAGATGCCCGTCAGCGTATGCGGATACATGAAGGCCGCGAGCGCCGAACCCAAAGCGAGCGTGGCATAGGCGACATACTGATTGCCACCGAGCAGCAGGTTGCCGGAACCCTTGGCCTGGAAGGCCGCATCGGCCGAGGCGAAGACATTGGCGTAACCTCCGAGTTTCGACGGGATCAGTGCGACGGCCGCGATCACGACGATATAGATCATGATGTCCTTGACGAAGGCGATCAGCGCCGGTGCGCGCAAACCCGCGGAGTAGGTGTAGAGCGCCAGCACGATGAAGGCGATCGCCAGCGGCAACTCGCCATGCAGCCCGAGCGCCTTCAGGACCGCCGTCATGCCGACGAGCTGGAGGGCAATATACGGCATGGTGGCGATGACGCCCGTTGCCGCCACGGCGAGTTCGAGACTGCGCGATCCGTATTGACCGTGAACGACGTCGGCAGCCGTCACATAGCCGAAATCCTTGGCGCGTTTCCACAGCACCGGCATGACCATGAAGACGAAGGGGTAAACGACGATGGTGTATGGCAGCGCAAAGAAGCCGTAGGCTCCGACAGTATAGACGAGCGCAGGGACGGCGATCACGGTGTAGGCGGTATAAAAATCGCCGCCGACGAGGAACCAGGTGATCCAGGTGCCGAAGTTGCGTCCGCCGAGGCCCCATTCATCGATATGGGCCAGCGTTTCCGGCTTGCGCCAGCGGCTGGCGACGAAGCCCATGACGGTGACGAGCGCGAAAAAGAAGATGAAGACGGCAAGCGCCGTGCCGTTGATGTCAGTCGTCATGGCGGGTGCTCCGATAGGCGATCCAGGTCAGCGTCGCAGTGATCGGCACCCAGAGAAGCTGATACCAGTAAAAGAACGGAAAGCCGAAAAGCGACGGCTCGCGGACATTGTAGAAGGGCGGCCAGAGCAGACCTATGTACGGAATGATGAGCAGCCACAGCGCTGCCTTGCTACGTGGTTTTTCCATGTCGGAATACCTTTCAGGCGCCGCGACGGCGGTCGCCATGTTCCAGTTGTCGGCGTGGAAGGCAGGTCTGTCAGCCGGCGGCCGCGGCAGGCCCGGTTCGGGTCGCCCGAGGTTTTCCGACCGATCGGAAGCTGATGTAATACATGTGAATTCCTCCCAACGGCTCGCACTTGGCCAGCCGTGGATGGAGTCCTATGGCGTTGATTTTGTCCTCACAAGATGGGCGCGCCGCCGAAATGCCGGGGTCTACCCAGAAGTGGGTAGGCTAGATTTACCCGACTTTCGAGACGATGCCGTGATCGAGCGCATAGCGGATAAGGCCTGCCGTGGTCGTGATGCCGAGCTTCCTCTTGAGGTTCTTGCGATGGGTTTCCGTCGTGGCGGAGGTTATCCCGAGCACGTCGGCGATCTCCTTGTTGCTCCTGCCGGCAACGATCAGCCCGAGAATGTCGCGTTCGCGCGGCGTCAGGGGATCGCTCCCCTCCTCGGCGCGCTCGCCCATCAGTGCGTCGAACACGCCCGACGAGAAATATGTCCCCCCACTTGCCACGGTCTCGATGGCCGAAACGATCTCGTCGGTCGAAACGTCCTTCAGGACGTAACCGGCAGCGCCATGCATGACCGAGGAGGAAATATACTCGCGGCTGTCATGCATGGAGAGCATCACGACCCGCGCCTGGGGAAGTTCGTTCCTGAACAATTCGATTGCATCGATGCCGCTCAGCTTCGGCATGTTGATGTCCATCAGCACGACCTGCGGCAGGACTTGCCGGCCGATCTCGAGACCTGTTTGAGCAAGCCCGGCCGTGCCGGCAACTTCGATATGCTCGAATGTTTCGAGCACGGCCTTCAACCCGTCCAGCACCAGCGGATGATTGTCGATCAAGAGCACCCTGATTTTCGGGCGTTCCGTCATGCGGCTTCCGCCTGCTGGTCGGCGGGACGATTGGCCGATTTCGGCATCATCGCCGTCAGCGTCGTCCCGGTCTCGCTGCTGTTGATCAGCAACAGGCCGCGGAAGTGGGCCATCCGCTCCTGCATGTTGCGCAGGCCGAGACCTGATCTGCCGGAGACCCCGTCCTTGATGCCGTCGAAGCCGGTACCGTTGTCGGTGACGGTCATGCGGGCCCGGCCGCCGTCGCTCCAGAGCTTGACCGCAAGCCGGGAGGCGCCCGAGTGCCGCTCGACATTGTTGAACGCTTCCTGTGCGACGCGATAAAGCGCGGTATTGGCTTCGGCCTTGAGCGTGTCGGTGAAGCCCGAAGCGTCGATTTTCGTCTCGATCCCCGTCCGCTCGGCAAAATGATAACACAGCGCCTCGAGAGCAGCCGTCAGGCCGAGGTCGTCCAGCACGCGCGGGCGCAGATCGTGCGACAGCCGCCTGATCTCCTTGATGGCGCTGTTCAGCGCTTCGACACCGCGGTCAATGGTGACAGCCGCGTCGTCGACATTGGTTCTGACCTTGCGGCCGGCAAGATCCATCGCATAGCGCACGCCGACGAGACTTTGGGAAATGCCGTCGTGCAACTCGCGCGCCAGCCGTGCGCGCTCTTCTTCCTGCGTATCGATGACCCGCTGTGTCAGCGCCTTGAGCCGGCTGTCGGCCATGCGGCGCTCGTGGAACGTCAGCAGCATGCAGGTCGTGAAAACGACGAGCACCGAAGGCACGGCGATCAGCGCGACGATGACGAAGGTCCGTCTTATGTTGGCGCGCATCCCGGCATTGGCGGCGGCACTTTGGGCAAAGACATCATCCAGGTAAACGCCGGTGCCGACGACCCAGTGCCATTTGTCGAGACTGACGACGAAGGAGAGCTTGTCGGCGATCTGTCCGGTCGATGGCTTCTGCCATTTGTACTGATGCAGACCGCCGCCAGCTCTTGCCGTGGCGATCAGTTCGGCAATGACCTTGTCGCCATCCGGGTCGGTGAGGTCGAGCCAATTGTGCCCATGGCGGAAACTCTGGCGCGGATGGACGATGTTGTTGCCGTCGTAATCATAGACAAAGAAATATCCGTCCTTGCCGTAATCGAGCGAGGTCAGAATCGCCGCCACCTGCTGCTTGGCGGCTTCGTCGTCGGAACCGGCATTGTCATAGATCGTCTGGATGGCGGACAGGGCAAGATTGGTCAGGTTGAGGATCTCGGCTTCCTTGGTCTTCAGCATGTTCTGCTCGAACGTGTCGATGCTGTTCTTGGCGAGGTTTGCCGATTGCCATGTGATGAAGGTGGTGATCGCAAGGATCGAAATGACGAGCGGAACGATCGCCAATGCGATGATCTGGTGTCGTAACGTCAACGATCATTCCTCCCGAGAATTTGCGCCCGGAATTATGCCCTTTGTCAAATGCGAGTCCAGCGGCTTGTCGGGATCAATGCCGGTGGAGCCATCGCGTCTGCGCTATTCCAGCGGGACGAAGAGGCCGAGTTTGACGTCGCGCAGAACGACATTCGTGTGCATGCGGCGGATCTGCGGATTGTCAGCCATGATCAAGGCAGCGATGTCGTCGTAATGCTCGACGTCGCGGGCGGTGACGATCGCAATCAGATCGACCGCGCCTGTGACATAATAGACCTGCTGGATGTGATCCTGCTTCTCCGCCCAGAGGCGGAACTTGGCCAGCGCGTCGTAATTGTCCCGCTCGATCTCCATCCCGACGATGAACACCATCGCTGTGCCCGTCGCCTTGCGGTCGACGACGGCCACCTCCGCCTTGATGATCCCTTCTTCGCGCAGCCGCTTCAGCCGCCTCTGCACGGCCGAGACTGACAGTCCGATCCGTTCGGCGATCGTTTCGGCTTTCAGCTGGCAGTCGCGCTGAACGATATCGAGAATGTCGCGGTCAAAACGATCGAGTTGTTCCATTGTCCAGTCCTAGTTCTCGCCGCAACAATTCGCGCATTCTGCCGTACTTGCCGCACGAGGAAGATTATTTTGCATAAAATATGCAGAATAGATGAAAACTGCGCGAAAAAACCGCGTTATTTTATCATTATCCTTCGCAAATTCAATTCAGCCGGAACCATGCATGCCAGATCAACCCTTTCCTGCTCTTCGCGTCGAAGATCTCCATAAAAGCTTCGGCTCGCAAGAGGTTCTCAAGGGTATCTCGACGCAGGCCGCAAAGTCCGATGTGATTTCGATCATCGGCTCGTCGGGCTCCGGCAAAAGCACCTTTCTCAGATGCATCAATTTCCTGGAAACGCCTGATCGTGGCCGCATTGCCGTAAACGGCGAGGAAATCGCGCTCAAGATGGGGCGGGGCGGCCGGCTGCAGCCGCGCAGCTGGCGGCAGATCGAGCGGATACGGACCGGATTGGGGATGGTCTTTCAGAGTTTCAATCTCTGGGCCCATCGTACGGTGCTGGAAAACGTCATTGAGGCGCCGGTACACGTCATGGGCATTTCGCGGCGCGAGGCTATCGAAAAGGCTGAGGCCCTGCTCCACAAGGTCGGGCTCTTCGATAAACGCGACGCCTATCCCGCTTTCCTCTCCGGTGGCCAGCAGCAGCGTGCTGCGATTGCCAGAGCTCTCTGCGTGGATCCTGATGTCATGCTGTTCGACGAGCCGACATCGGCGCTTGATCCGGAACTGGTCGGCGAGGTGCTGAAGGTCATCCGCGATCTGGCGGAAGAAGGCCGGACCATGCTGATCGTCACGCATGAAATGCGCTTTGCCCGGGATGTCTCCAGCCGTGTTCTCTTCCTGCATCAGGGACGGATCGAGGAGGAAGGCTCGCCGGAGCAGATATTCGGGGCGCCGGTCAGCGCCCGCTGCCGGGAATTCACCGGCCTCAGCGCCCACTGATGCGCATCGATCTATCATCGACAACACAAACCAGGAGAATCCTGCGAATGAAACTGCTCCCCACACTGTTCGCCGGTGTAGCGCTAGCGCTTTCCGCCGTCACCGCACAGGCCGAAGTCCGCTTCGGCGTCATGAACGAATCCTATCCACCCTTCTTCGCCAAGGACGCCTCCGGCCAATGGCAGGGATGGGAGATCGACCTTATGAATGCCGTATGCGAAGAGATGAAGGAGAAATGCTCGATCGTCGAGATTTCCTGGGATGGTCTCATTCCGGCGCTCCAGAGCAAGAAGTTCGACGTGATCTGGTCGTCGATGTCGAACACCGCGGAACGCTCGAAGGTGATCGACTTCACCGACAAATATTACAACACGCCGAGCACCTTGATCGGTCCCAAGGACCAGAAGCCGGGCGCCACTGCCGAGGACGTGAAGGGCAAGACCATCGGCATTCAGGTGTCGACGATCCAGTCGGAATATTACAAGAAGTACTTTGCCGAGGTTGCGGAGGAAAAGACCTATCAGACGCTCGACGAGGCTTTTCAGGATCTCGCTTCCGGTCGTATCGACTATGTCTTCGGCGATTCACTGGCGCTTGACGCTTTCCTCAAAAGCGATGGCGGCAAGGATTGCTGCGCCAAGATGGGCGACGTTGCCGACGACAAGGAGATTCTCGGCGCTGGCGTTTCGGGCGGCCTGCGCAAGGAAGACACGGAACTGAAAGCCAAGCTGAACACAGCCATCGCTGCCGTCCGTGCCAGTGGCCAATACGACGCCATCAACAAGAAGTACTTCGATTTCGACATCTACGGCGCGAAGTAAGCAGCCCAACGATGGCGACCACGCAACAAGGTATTCTGGACCTGCTGTCTCCCTATCCTCCGGGATGGGGCGGCGTTCTTCTGGCAGGTGCGGTCTCCACGGTCGCCATCTCGGCTTGCGCCTTCGCGATCGGCCTGCTGCTCGGCACGGGCGGCGCGCTTGGGAAGCTTTCGGGCAATCGCATGCTTCGTCTCCTGCTCGATCTCTACACCACGCTGATCCGTGCCGTTCCCGAGCTGATCCTGATCGTCGGGCTCTATTATGCGGGCACCGATGGTCTCAACCGGCTGCTCGCCGCGTTGGACCTGCCACCGGTCAATGTGAACGGCTTCGTCGCGGCCGTCGCCGTGCTGGGCTTCGTCCAGGGTGCCTACATGACGGAGGTGCTGCGCGGCGCGATCCTCGCCATTCCCGTCGGCCAGATCGAGGCCGCCAAGGCCTTCGGCATGGGACCGGTGCTGAGGTTCCGCCGGGTCCTGCTGCCGGCGCTCCTGCCAAACGCGCTGCCGGGTCTTGCCAATCTGTGGATGTCGGTTACCAAGGACAGCGCGCTGGTGGCGGTCGTCGGCTACCAGGAACTGGCGCTCGCCACCCGTCTTGCCGGGGCAAGCACCAAGCATTACTTCGTTTTTTTCCTTGCTTCGGCCCTTCTCTATCTCGCCATCACGCTTGTTTCCAACGTCGTCTTCAAACTGATCGAGGGACGGGTACGGCGGGGACAGCCGCGCCTTGCCTGAAGAAAGCGCCCCATGAGTTTCACCTGGATCTCTTCCTATTGGCCGCTGCTTCTGACCGGCACCTGGCAGACTGTTTGCCTGCTGGTGATCTCCGTGGTGTTCGGCTTCGTCATCGCCATAGGCCTCGCCTTCGCGCAGGTCAGCGGCGGCAGACTGACGCGGCTCCTGGCGCGCAGCTATTGCACCTTCTTTCGCGGCACGCCGCTGCTGATACAGCTGTGGCTTCTCTACTACGGGGTGGGCTCGCTGCTGCCGATGGTCCCCGGCATCCGCCAGAGCCTGTTCTGGCCGATCCTGCGCGAGGGCTTCTTCTTCGCCGCCGTCAGTTTTACCCTGAACTACGCAGCCTATGAGGCAGAGGTGTTGCGCGGCGCGCTGCTTGCCGTTCCCAAGGGCGAACTCGAAGCCGGCCGGGCCTTTGGCCTGTCGCCCTGGATGCTGACCCGCCGCATCTGGCTGCCGCGCGCCATTCGCATCGCCCTGCCGACGATTGCGGGAGAGATCGTCATGCAGCTCAAGGCGACGCCGCTCGCCTTTACGGTGACGGTGATGGATCTCTACGCCGTGGCAAACAAGGTTCGGCAGGACACGCTGCTCGTCTATGAACCGCTGCTGGTCGTCACCCTCTTCTATCTCGCGCTGACCGCAGTGATCGCCCGCGTCTTTCGAGGTCTCGAAGCGCAGGTGCCGGTTCGCCGCTAGGCCGACGGAACAGGACCGGCCCATGAACTCCCTGGCGCACGAACCACGCGCACCTCGCCCACTTTGTTATGAAAAGCCCGCCGCCGATGACGGCGCGACAGACTGAATGGAGACTGCTTCATGAGCACGACGCGAATTCTCGATGGCGGCATGAGCCGCGAGCTGCTGCGGCTGGGTGCCGAACTGAAACAACCGGAATGGTCGGCATTGGCGCTGATCAATGCGCCGGATATCGTCCGTAGGGTACACCAGGAATTTATCGCCGCCGGTTCTGAGGTCGTTACGACGAACAGCTATGCGCTCGTGCCCTTTCACATCGGCGAGGATCGGTTCCGGAAGGAAGGGCCGGCGCTGATCCGTCTCGCCGGTCGCCTGGCGCGCGAGGCGGCGGATGCCGTTACCGATCGGAAGGTGCTGGTTGCCGGGTCGCTGCCGCCGATCTTCGGTTCATATGAGCCGCAGAATTTTCAGCCTTCGCGGGTGCAGGATTATCTCCAGGTGCTTGTCGAGAACCTCGGCCCCTTCGTCGATATATGGCTCGGCGAGACGTTGAGCCTGATCGCCGAGGCAGAGGCCGTCCGCAAGGCGGTGGCGACATCAGGCAAGCCGTTCTGGATTTCCTTCACATTGGCGGATGACGAGGCAGCCATCAGTGGCGGCGAACCGAAGCTTCGCTCCGGAGAAAAGGTCGAGGATGCGGCATCCTGGGCGGTTTCATCGGGCGCTGAAGCTCTGCTGTTCAATTGCAGCAAGCCCGAAGTCATGCAGGCGGCTGTGGAGACGGCAGCCCGGGTCTTCCGAAAGATGGATGCTCACATCGAAATCGGCGTCTATGCCAATGCCTTCGAAGGGGAAACAGGCGACGCAGCCGCCAATGAAGGCCTGCACGATACCCGCGCCGATCTGAATGACGACGCCTATTCGCGTTATGCCTGCTCCTGGGCCGAAGCCGGCGCGACCATCATCGGCGGCTGTTGCGGCATTGGCGCCGCCCATATCCATCGCTTGAGGAAGACGCTTTTGGGTTAAAGCGGCACGTCGGGAACTCGGCTATGTCGCAATTGTCATTTGGCGTTTGACGCCGTCTTCTGGAGTTCGAGGAGAAGCTCGATCAACTTGGGGGCCATCTCCTTTATTTCTGAAAGGTGGACGGCGCTCAGTCGCGTCAGCATCTCGTCCGCTTTGTCAGTGAGCAGAATCGTCTGGCGGCGCCTGTCGGCCGGATCGGCATGACGTTCGACCAGTCCCGCGTCCGACAGCCGCCCGACAAGTTCGGTCGCCGTGTGCGGCGCGATGATCAGCCGCTCGGCCAGCATGCCGATGGTCATGGCATCGCCCCGCTGTCCCTTGATCGCCAGGAGGGCCTGATGCTGCTGTACGGGCAGCCCTTCCGCATGGGCGGCAGAGGCGCTGAAGTCCATGAACTGGCGAAGCGCGAATCTGAGGTCGGCGAGAGCCTCGTAATCCTCCTGTCTCAGCGGCGGCGCGGTCTTCTTCAAAGCTCTTCTCCTCTGCCTCAGCGGCTGCCATGGTCGGGAGCCATTCGGCCATCTCGAATAGAGGGGCACCCGACAACCGGTCAAGGGAGGCATCTACTGAGACATTTTCGTCTGCATGATTTCATCCATTGATTTATATCGTATCACGATATATTGACGCCCTCAAGCGTACCATTTCCGCGTAGCAGAGGCTTCCATGGCGCAGCATCAACCAAGCAACCGGCCGCACGATTTCACCGGCGGCCTTTCCCGGCGCGAGGCCGGCGATTTCACCACCGACAGGCGGGTCCTCCTGCTGGTCGGCATGTCCATTATTGTCGGCACCGCCGGCGCATTTGCCGCCTGGTGTCTCGTCAGCCTCATCGCGCTGGTGACGAATGTCATCTGGCTCGGAGAGATCGGCATCCAGCCCACCTCTCTGGCTACCGTTCCGCGTTCGCTATGGGTGGTGCTGGTTCCGCCGCTGGGCGGTCTCGTCATCGGACTGATGGCTCGCTTCGGATCGGAGAAGATCCGCGGCCACGGTATCCCCGAGGCGATCGAGGCGATCCTGATCGGCGGCAGCCGGATGTCGCCGAAGGTCGCGGTCCTCAAGCCGCTGTCGTCGGCGATCTCCATCGGAACCGGCGGTCCGTTCGGCGCCGAGGGGCCGATCATCATGACGGGCGGTGCGATCGGATCGCTTTTCGCACAATTCTTTCACATGAGTGCGGCCGAGCGGAAGACGCTGCTCGTCGCCGGCGCGGCTGCAGGCATGACGGCGATCTTCGGTTCGCCGATTGCCGCGGTCATGCTGGCGGTCGAACTGCTGTTGTTCGAATGGAAGCCGCGCAGCTTCATTCCCGTCGCCGTCGCCGCCTGCGTGTCGATCTGCTGGCGCCCGCTGCTGTTCGGCACCGGCCCGCTGTTCCCGACCCACTTCCAGGTAGACTTGCCCTGGTGGGGGATTTTCGCCTGTGCGGCGATGGGCATCATCTCAGGCCTGCAATCCGGATTACTGACGACACTGCTCTACCGGATCGAGGACCTGTTCGAAACCTTGCCGATGCACTGGATGTGGTGGCCGATGCTCGGCGGTCTCGTTATCGGCCTCGGCGGTCTGATCGAGCCGCGGGCAATGGGCGTCGGTTACGACATTATCGATGGCTTGCTCAACAACCGGCTTCTCGCCCCGGCTGTCATGTCGATCCTGCTGGTGAAGACCGTCATCTGGTTGTTTGCCCTGTCGTCCGGCACTTCGGGCGGCGTGCTTGCGCCGCTTCTCATCTTCGGCGGTGCTCTCGGATGGCTGGTCGGCCTTGTCATGCCGGGCAACGATCCCGGCTTCTGGGCGCTGCTCGGAATGGCGGCGATGATGGGGGGGACCATGCGCGCGCCGCTGACGGGAACCTTCTTTGCGATGGAGATCACCGGCGATGTCAGCACGCTCGTTCCGCTGCTTGCCGCAACCGTGGTGGCCTATGCCGTCACCGTCCTTCTGCTGCGCCGCTCGATCCTCACAGAGAAGATCGCGCGCCGCGGTCAGCACATCACCCGCGAATACGGCGTCGACCCGTTCGAACTATCCCGGGCAACAGAGATCATGATCAGCGATGTCGACACGCTTCCTGTCACCATGACGGTGGGAGAGGCGTGCGATTTCTTCGCCTCTCAGCAGAAAACGCACCGGATCTATCCGGTGGTCGATGCAGCAGGCAGGCTAGCCGGCGTCATATCGAGAGCCGACGCTCTGCTCTGGCAGGGGAATCCGGACCTCGCCAGTCAGACGCTTGCGGAAAACGTGACTGATGATTCCGTTCCGGTGGGGCATCCGGATGATACGGTCGCATTCATCGCCGATCTGATGCTGTCGACCGGCGACGGACGCATTCCGATCGTCGATCCGACCTCAGGGAAATTGTGCGGCCTGATCGCCCGCAAGGATCTGCTGCGGCTGCGCAGTTCCTACAGGTCGGCCGAGCTGGATCGGCGGCCGTATCTCACCGCCGGAGCGAGGAGCAAGTTGCAATAGCGTTCCGCGGGCGTCCTCCGCATCGCTACTGCTACTGCCGCGCGCCGCATGGATCAGGTCCCATGCGGCGCGCGCTGACGCCTGAAGACTTCAGTGCAGTCCGAACAGGTTCAGCAGCTCTTCGCGGTGTCGAACGAATTCCGGCGCGCTGCGGTCGCGAGGGCGGGGCAGATCGATTTCGATCAGACGCGGCTCGCCGCCCTTCTCCCGCGGCAGGATCAGGATCCGGTCGGCCAGGTAGATCGCCTCCTCGAGATCGTGGGTGACGAGGATGGTCGTCACATCCTCATCGCGCCAGATCCGTGCGAGTTCCTGCTGCATGCCGATCTTGGTCATTGCGTCGAGCGCGCCGAGCGGTTCGTCGAGCAGCAGGATCTCGGGCTGGACGGCCAGAGCCCGGGCGATGCCGACGCGCTGGGCCATGCCGCCGGAGAGCTGTCGGGGATAGGCCGCCTCGAACTGCTGCAGGCCGACGAGCTTGACATAATGGCGCGCCCGTCCCCTCGCCTGCTCACGCGACAGGCCCCTTGTTTTCAGCCCGAAGGCCACATTGTCGAGCACGGTCAGCCAGGGCAGAAGGCGCGGTTCCTGAAAGATGACGGCGCGCTCTGCGCCGACGCCTCGCACCGCCTTGCCATCGACGAGAACCTCGCCCGTGTCGGAATCCTCAAGACCGGCCAGAACCCTGAGCAGGGTTGTCTTGCCCGAGCCGCTGGCGCCGACGATGGCGAGGCTTTCGCCGGAGCGGACGTGGAGGTTGACATCCCTGAGAACCTGTAKAGGTGCCCCGTTCAACCTGTAGGATTTGGAGAGGTGACGGATCGTCACTTCTCCGCGGCGGGTGTCCTCAGCGATGCTCATCACCATTCCTCAGTTGCTTGCCGGCTTGGCATCGGCGGTAAAGAGGATGTCTTTGGCCGCCAGCTGGCCCTGCTTCAGCTTGCCTTCGCGAACCAGCACGTCGATCCAGAACTGGATGTCGCGCTCGACCGGCAGGCCGCCGGCGCGCACGCCATAGCCGCGGAAGTATTGCGCGATATCAGCGTTCTCGCCGCGCTCGCTGAGGGCCTTGGCCAGGATCTTCTTGGTTTCCTCAGGATGTTCGCGAGCATAGTCGAGGGCGCGGGCCGACTGCTCGACGAAAATCTTCGAGACCTCCGGATGCTGGCGAATGAAATCGCGGCGCAGTACCACGAAGCCCCCGGCAATGTCTCCAAGCACGTCGGTATCGTCAAAAATCGCGCGCAGGCCGCCCTTCTTGAGCGCGGCCCCCTCGAAGGTCGTCTGCCAATAGCCGAAGGCGGCAATATCCACCTGTTTGGAGCGCAGCACCTGCTCAAGCTGCGGCCCGGGAACGACGATCTGATTGGCTGCGTCCGTCGGCAGGTCGACGGAATGCAAGGCCTCGCGGATGGTATAGTCGAGATGCGCGCCGAGCGTATTGACCGCGATGCTCTTGCCGGCGATGTCCTTGATACCCTTGATGGGGCTGTCTTCCAGCACGTAGAAGGTCGACTGCACCTCATCATTGATGCCGTTCGAGGGATAGGCGGCGACGAAATCATTGCCGCCGATGATCGAATTCAGGACGGCGGAGGTTGCTGCGCTGCCGATCTCGACATCACCGGATGCGAGAGCGATGAGGGAGGCCGGGCCACCCTGGGCATAGCCGACATTTTCCAGCGTGATGCCCGTGCCGTCGAAATAACCGAGTTCGGCGGCGAGTTCATGGGCGGCAAGACCGCCCTGGCTGGCGAGGTAGCGCAGCTTCACCGTATCGGTGGCTGCGGCCGGCGTGGCAAGACCGAGAGCGATCACAGCCGGCAGAAGGATGTGGCGGGGATGGAATGTCATGTGGTGGTCCTTTTCGGAAGTGGAAAATCGGTGAAAGCAGGTCAGCGGCTCGGCTGAGACCAGCGGCAGAGGCGGCGCTGCAGCAAAACGAGCAAGGCATTGGCTGCAAGCCCAAGGAAGGCGAGCAGAAGGATCGCCGCAAACATCAGCGGGATCTGGAAATTGTACTGGGCGTTCATCACCTGGAAGCCGATGCCCTTGTTGGCGCCGATCATCTCGGCGGCAATCAGCAGGAGAAGCGCAGTCGTCGCCGAAAGACGCAGGCCGACGAAGATCGCAGGCACCGACGCCGGCAGGATGACGCGGTGGAAGATCGCCAGCGATCCGGCGCCATAGGTCCGCGCCATCTCGATAAGCTTCTTGTCCACCTCCTTGACGCCGCTGATCGTGGCGAGCAGGACCGGAAACAGCGTCGCCCAGAAGATCACGAAGATCTTGGATGTCTCGCCGAGGCCGAGCAGCAGGATAAAGACCGGATAGAGCGCCAGCGCCGAGGTCTGGCGGAAGAGCTGCAGGATCGGATCGAGCGCCTGTTCGACAGCACGAACCTGGCCCATGAACAGGCCGAGCGGAATGCCGATCACCACGGCAAAGGCGAAGGCGGTTCCGGATCGCTGCAGACTGATGGCGATGTCATCCAGCAGTGCGCCGTTGGCAAGATTGGTCCAAAGAGCGGACAGGATCACGTTCAAGGGCGGGAAGACCGCGGGATTGACCCAGCCCCAGGTGCTCGACACCTGCCAGAGCACGAGGAAGCCGATGAGAAGGCCATAACGCGGCAAAAGCGATGCGAGCACGCCGCGCGCATGCGAGGCGAGAGTGGAAATATTGCTTTCGCTGCTCTTCAGGCGGCCGAAGCTTCTCGGAAGAGTCTGGTTGATCTCATAAGACATGGACCGCTCCTCACTCTGCTGCCTGGAGAGCTGCGCGTCCTGCAGCCCATCGATTGGTCGGGAAAGGCAGGCCGAGGTTTTCGCGAAGCGTCTTGCCCTCATAAGCGGTCCGGAACAACCCGCGGCGCTGCAGTTCCGGGATGACCAGATCGACGAAATCGTCGAGCGCTGTCGGCAGCCAGGGCGGAAGAATGTTGAAGCCGTCGGCAGCTTCGTTCTCGAACCATTTCTGCAGCGTATCGGCGATCTGTTCGGGCGTTCCGACGATGGTGTAGTGACCGCGGGCGGAGGCAATCCACTGATAGAGCTGGCGAATGGTGAAGTTGTTCTCGTCGGCGATCTGGCGGATGAGGRCCTGGCGGCTCTTCATGCCTTCCGTCGGCGGCGCGGGCGGCAGAGGCCCGTCGAGGTCATAACCGTGCAGGTCGAGCGTGCCGCCGGTCAGCCCATTGAGGAGACCGATCCCGTCTTCTTCGACGATGAGCGAGGTCAGACGGTCGTATTTCTCGCGCGCTTCCGCCTCGGTCCTGCCGACGAAAGCGGATACACCGGGCATGACGAGGATGTGATCCGGATTTCGGCCGAGACCACGGGCGCGTGCCTTGATGTCCCGGTAAAACTCCTGGGCGGTTTCGATATGCTGATGGGCGGTGAAGATGACCTCGGCCGTTGCTGCGGCGAGCCCGCGTCCGTCTTCGGATTGGCCGGCCTGGACGATGACGGGATGCCCCTGCGGCGATCGCGAGACGTTGAGCGGACCGCGCACGTTGAAGTGCTCGCCGCGGTGGTCGGTGTCGTGCAGCTTCGACGGGTCGAAGAACACGCCGGATTCCTTGTCGCGGATGAATACGTCGTCTTCGAAGCTTTCCCAGAGTTTGCGGACAACGTCGACATGCTCGGCAGCGCGGCGATATCGGTCTGCATGCGGAAGCTGGGTATCGCGGTTGAAGTTCTGCGCCGTCAGGTCGCCCGTCGTGGTCACGACATTCCAGCCGGCGCGGCCCTCCGAGATCAGATCCAGCGAGGCGAACTTGCGGGCGGTCGTGTAAGGCTCTTCGTAGGTGGTCGAGGACGTAGCGATAAAGCCGAGATGGGAGGTGAAAGGCGCAAGAGCGGAGAACAGCGTCACAGGTTCGAAGCCGGCGACGCGGGCGTTGCCGCCTTCGCGTGCTCCACCGAAACCGACAGCCAGTCCGTCGGCCAGGAAATAGGCATCGAAGAGCCCGCGCTCGGCCGTCAAAGCGAGACGTTTGTGAAACTCGAAACTGGTCGCGCCATCAGCCGGCTGGTCGGGATGCCGCCATGAAGCAACATGCTGTCCGCCACCGGGAAGAAATGCCCCAAGTCTGATTTTCCGTGTCATTTCGAGTCCTCTCCGTTTGCCGTCAACAGCTCGGCCTTCCCCAAGGCCAAGTATAAAATTGGCTGTTGGACTGCTAAAATACGTTCTCTATTAATTTTATAGAGAAACTTAATTTCATAGTTTCGGAGGAAGAGTGAATAGATTTCCCGGATTGGCGTGAAATCGGAAATCAACGATCGGCGTGGCTACTCCGGGGTATGCGAGCGCGGGCCGGCAAGCGGGATCTGCCGGCGTGGCGAAGAGCCCCGGCTGAGACGACAATGGGCTAGTTCTTCTTAGCGTCCCGTGCCCRCCGCAGCACCGCCGGAGCGAGCATGATCCGATTTGACGAGCATGGAATTGAATGCCGGCTTAAGCACGAGCATCCGTGCCACCTGACATCGATGCCTTGATATACTCAGGCATCAGCCTCATTTCGGCCGGGTCGGGGCATGGTCGAGGCCGGCGGCGGCCTTCTTCAGGCAGTCGAGGTAGCGGTCGCGGTTGGCAATGCCATCGTCGCGCGGCGTGACGAGGCAGAGCGTTGCGGCGGCATGACCTTCCTCGCCGCGCACCGGTACGGCAAAACAGTGGGTGAAACTGTCGACGATGCTGTTGAAGGTGAAGAGACCTTCAC
The DNA here is from genome assembly GCF_056406015.1 of Rhizobium sp. P1_E1. Lineage (NCBI taxonomy): Bacteria > Pseudomonadati > Pseudomonadota > Alphaproteobacteria > Hyphomicrobiales > Rhizobiaceae > Rhizobium > Rhizobium sp. P1_E1. The sequence continues at coordinate 16,734 of NZ_JBFUAY010000101.1, forward strand.
GCTCGGCTTGGCGCACCTCGGCGATGAAGGTTTGCGGCTCGAGCCATTCGCCGTTCGGCAGGCGAAAATCCTGCGGCGGAATGAAGGTCAGGATCTCCTGATCCGACAGATGCGCGACGAGCAGGCGGCCCGAGGCCGTCCACGGGATCGGCACCGACTGCCCGACATCCGTCGAAATGCGGAAGGGGCGTGCGCCTTCGCGCATGCGAACGACCGTGTATCTGTTTCCATCCAGCATGCAGAACTGCGCCGTCTCCCGCGTCTCGTCGGCAAGCTGTTCCAGCGCCGCCTCGCATTCGCGGGTGAAGTCGAAATGGTTCTCATAGGCTGCGCCGAGGAAATACAGCTTGCGGCCGAGATAGACACGCCCCTCGCCGCCGGTGAATTCCAGAATGCCGTTCTGCAGTAGCAGGTTGACGAGCTCGTAAACCGACGAGCGCGGTGCGCCGATCTGTGCGGCGATTTCGTTCGGCTTCAAGGCCTGCCGCTTCTGGCGCAGGAAATCGAGGATCTCGAAGGCGCGGTCGAGCCCTCGGGCGCGCTTGCCGGCTGCTTCGTCCTGAACTGCATCCATTGCTGTCGATCCTTTTTTGTCCGGCCAAGCTTTTCAAGCCGTCTGCCGCATCTGTCAATCGATCCGTCATTCATCGCGAATGAAATTTTTGCACCCCTCTTGCGAGGTAAAAAAATCGGCATAAGATCGCCTCGTCCGGTATATAGATCACATGTACATTATATTGGACATAGATGGCAAGCCGTCAACGCTGCCGCACACAAAAAAGGGGATCAACATGAAGAATCTTGAAAACGGCATTTCCGCTTCGCTGCGCCGCCGCCTTCTTGCGGGTGCCGCCGCCGCTGCGGCACTCCTCGTCTTTTCGGCCGGCACGGCCTCAGCCGCCGCCAATTGCATCAAGGGTGACAGGAAGGCGCCCTATACGATCGGCTGGGCGAACATCTATTCGGTGCCGACCTGGATGAAGCAGACCGAAGGCACCATCACGGCTGAAGTGGAGGAGCTGAAGAAGGCGGGCCTTGTGAAGGACCTGATGATCACGGACGCGCAGGGCAACGCCCAGACGCAGATCCAGCATATCCAGTCGATGATCGACGCCAATGTCGATGCCATCGTCGTGATCGCCGGTTCCTCCAACGCGCTCGACCGTGTCATATCAGACGCCTGCGACAAGGGCATCGCCGTCGTGAATTTCGACAGCCTTGTCAACACCGACAAGGTGACGGCGAAGATCAATACCGATTCCAACGAATGGGGCGCGACCGCCGCCAAGTGGATGGTCGGCCAGCTCGGCGGCAAGGGCAAGATCATCATCATGAACGGCCCGGCCGGCATTTCGGTGAGCGACGACCGCCGCAAGGGCGCCCAGCCGGTCCTCGATGCCAATCCCGGTCTCCAGGTGATCACCGAGACGAACACGGAATATAACGTCGCCCCGGCACAGGAAGCGATGACCAGCCTGCTTTTCGCCAATCCAGAAATCGACGGCGTGCTGTCGCTCGGCGGCGCCCTGTCGGCCGGCTCGGTGCTCGCCTTCGAGCGCCAGGGCCGCGACCAGGTGCCGACGACAGGCGAAAACGCAAGGCAGTTCCTGGAACTCTGGAAGGAGAAGGGACTGAAGGGCTGGGCGACCATGCAGCCCAACTGGCTCGGCGCGCTTTCCGTTTACACCGCCGTGCAGGCGCTGGAAGGCAAGGACGTTCCAGCCTTCGTCAAGGTGCCGCTGCCTGTCATCGACGACAGCACGATCGGCAGCTACCTCGCACGGGCCGACAAGTTCCCGGCTGACGGCTATATCTACTCGGACTACGACAAGGCGCTCTTCGACAAGCTGCTTGCCACCAAGTAATCCCGGGTTGAGGAAAGCCGTCATGACGGAAGAAAGACCCCTGCTGGAAGCCCGGCAGGTGTTCAGGGGATTTTTCGGCAATCCCGTTTTGAAGGGCGTCGATATCGCCCTTCTGCCGGGCAGGGTTCACGCCCTGCTCGGCGAAAACGGCGCCGGCAAATCCACGCTGATCAACCTCCTGTCCGGTGCCCTCCAGCCGGACGGTGGTTCCATCCTCGTCGATGGCAAGCCCGTCGGGCGCTTCAGCCCGGCGGTTGCGCGCGCGGCCGGTATTGCTGTCGTTCAGCAGGAGCTGAGCCTCACCGCCAGTCTGTCGATTGCTGAAAACATCGGGCTCGGCGCATTTCCGCGCCGGTTCGGTCTCATCGACTACAGAGCGCTTCATCGCGGCGTGCTGGACGTCTGCGATATGGTGGGGCTCACCGAGCCGCTCGACATGCCGGTCGCCGATCTGGCGCTTGGCCGCCGCCAGATGGTGGAGATCGCCAAGGCGCTGTTCCGCAAACCACGCGTGCTGATCCTGGACGAGCCGACGTCGTCGCTTTCCGCACACGAAGCCGGCATCCTCGCCCGTCTGATCGAGACCCTCAAGGACCGTGGCACCGCACTTCTCTACATTTCTCACCGCCTCAACGAAGTGCAGGCGCTCTGCTCGCATGTCACGGTGCTGAAGGACGGCTTGGTCACCGCCGACCAGTCGCTGTCCGGCATCGACGGTGAAGGCCTGGTGCGCCTCATGGTCGGCCGCGAGACCGGCGACCTGTTCCCACCGCGCTCCGTCACAGCACCCGGCGCGATGCGCATCAACGTCGAAGGTTTTTCCGCCGGCATGGTGCGAGACATCGGCTTCTCCGCCCGTGCCGGCGAGATCGTCGGCATCGGCGGGCTCGTGGGGCAAGGGCAGGAAGACCTGCTGCTTGGCCTCTACGGCGCGATTCCGGCAGCGGCTTCCAGAGCGGAGGTTACCGGCAAACCCGCCCTGCCCGCCCATGTCGGCGAGGCGAATGCCGCCGGCATCGTCTATGTCCCGGCCGACCGCAAGCATGAGGGGCTGGTGCTGCCCCACTCCATCGCATCCAATCTCATCTTGCCCTCGCTTGGACGGCTCGCCAGCAAGGGCCTGCGGGACCGGCCGGCGGAAAACGGCCTGGTCGCCGATCTCGCGCGGCGGCTGACGATCAAGGGCGACACGGCCCGCCCGGTGCAGGCGCTTTCCGGCGGCAACCAGCAGAAGGTGGCGCTCGCCAAATGGCTGCCGCTCGATCCCTCCGTTCTGCTCCTCAACGATCCGACGCGCGGCGTCGACATCGGGACCAAGCGGGAAATCTACCTCATGCTCCGTGCCTTCGCCGCCGAGGGGCGGCTCGTCATTCTGGCTAGCTCCGATACGCCGGAGCTCGTGCATCTCTGCGACCGTGTCGTGGTTCTGCGCGAGGGGCGCGTCGCAGCGGCGCTGTCGCAAGATGAAATCAGCGAAGGAGCGATTGTTGGCGCAGCCATGGGTATTACGGCCGCGACGCAGGGAGAGGCGGCATGAGCACAAGTTCGTCATCCCGGCTCTACGGCTCGATCCAGCTCCGCCGCAACCGCGGCCTTGCCGGACTCTATCTGGTTGTCGCAGCCTTTCTCGTCATCTACGCGCTGCTATTTCCCGGCATCCTTTCGATCGGCGGCTTCTCCAAGTTCACGCAGAACTGGTTCCCGCTCGCGCTCGTCACCATGGCGCAGGCGCTGCTCATGCTGAACGGCGGCATTACGCTGGCGATCGGCCCGCTCGTCAGTCTTGGAGCGGTGATCGCC
>NZ_JBFUAY010000102.1:0-20098 GCF_056406015.1 Rhizobium sp. P1_E1
CGAAAAGATCGACGGCTTCATTTCGATCGAGCGTTTCGAGAGCCTGACGAACCGCGGCAAGCTGCTGTCGCTCTCCTTCTTCCGCGATGAGGAAGCCGTCAAGCAGTGGCGCAAYCTCGAGGCGCACCGGGCAGCCCAGCAGGCCGGGCGCGGCGGCATCTTCGCCGATTATCGCCTGCGGATTGCCAGTGTCATTCGCGATTACGGCATGTTCGAACGCGACGAAGCGCCTGATGACAGCCGCAGGGTTCACGACGCCGCCTGATCGCTGGCGGCGGCATTCTTGCCGCCGCTCGGCAGCCGGCCGGCGTCGGCAAAGTCTGCCGCTCACTCATCGGCCGCCCGAATAAATTCCCGAAATCGGCCACCGCTTCAGGCTTTGGTAACTAAGTTGCGTAACCATAACGGACAGTTAAGCGTAGAGCGTATGAGTGAGTATCAGAATGGCATCAGTTTTTCCGCTTGCCGACCTCAAGGCTTCCGTCAAGTCGGATTCCCGGCCGGATTCTTGGGTCGACACGATCATCAAGGGCGATTGCGTCAGCGCCCTTGAAGCTTTGCCCAGCCACTCCGTCGATATCATCTTTGCCGACCCGCCGTATAATCTCCAGCTCGGCGGAACGCTGCATCGTCCCGACCAGTCGCTGGTCGATGCGGTCGACGACGAATGGGATCAGTTCGCCTCCTTCGAGGCCTATGACGCCTTTACCCGCGCCTGGCTGCTGGCCTGCCGGCGTGTGCTGAAGCCGACCGGCTCGATCTGGGTGATCGGCTCCTATCACAATATCTTCCGTGTCGGCGCCACGCTGCAGGATCTGAATTTCTGGATCCTCAACGACATCATCTGGCGCAAGACCAACCCGATGCCGAATTTCAAGGGCCGCCGTTTCCAGAACGCCCATGAGACGATGATCTGGGCAAGCCCCAGCGCCAAGGCCAAGGGCTATACCTTCAACTACGATGCGCTGAAGGCCGCCAATGACGACGTGCAGATGCGCTCCGACTGGCTCTTCCCGATTTGCAACGGCAGTGAGCGGCTGAAGGGCGAGGACGGCAAGAAGGCGCATCCGACACAAAAGCCCGAGGCGCTGCTTGCCCGCGTCATCATGGCCTCGACCAAGCCCGGCGATATCGTGCTCGATCCCTTCTTCGGCTCGGGAACGACGGGTGCAGTCGCCAAGCGTCTCGGCCGTCACTTCGTCGGCATCGAGCGCGAGCAGGATTATATCGATGCGGCCTCGGCCCGCATCGCCGCCGTCGAGCCGCTCGGCAAGGCGGAACTGACCGTCATGACCGGCAAGAAGGCCGAAGTCCGCGTCGCCTTCAACGTGCTGGTTGAAAGCGGCCTGATCAAACCCGGCCAGGTGCTGACCGACGCCAGGCGCCGCTATAGCGCCATCGTCCGCGCCGACGGCACAGTAGCTTCCGGCGGCGAGGCCGGCTCCATTCATCGTCTCGGCGCCAAGGTGCAGGGTCTCGATGCATGCAACGGATGGACCTTCTGGCATTTCGAAGACGGGCAGTCCCTGCGCCCGATCGACGATCTCAGGTCCGTCATCCGCAGTGATCTGGCAAAGGCGGAGTGAGCAGCGCCTCTACGGATCGAAACCACCTTCTTCCGATTTCCCTCCAGTTGCGGAAGAAGACCAAGGCGCCCGGGGTTCGAACTCCGGGCGTCTTCTATTGAAGTCCTGATCAGAACTCCTGGTAATCGGTGACGTCCACCCGCGTGACGCGCCCTTCCGCATTGAAGGTGATCGTCTCCTCACCCTCGCGGATCAGCGGCTTGCCTGATTTGCTGTGGGTGGCGCGCACCGACCAGACCGATCGGCCGGAGAGCGGCGTCAACGTTTCCACCAGCGAATTTTCCGCCGTCTGATCGGGATAGTCGTCGAAATAACGCCGGAAGGCAGCCATGATCTCGGCGCGGCCGGCAAGGCTGCCGACGCCGTTCGAGACATAGGTGGCATCCTCGGCGAAATAGGCCTCGATGGCGGGAAAATCGAGGGCGTTGATGGCGGCGTGAAAACGTTCGATCTCTTCTGCTGGGTCGAATGCCATGGGTCTCAGACCTTCAATCCGTAAGCCGTGAGATCGCTGCGCAGCTTCTCGGGCCCCGAAAACAGCACCGCATTCCAGCCATAGGCCTTGGCACCTTCGACATTGACCGGTGCGTCGTCGATGAAGATCGTCGCAGCGGGATCGAGGCCGAAACTTTTCGTATGTGTCTCGTAGATGGCGATATCGGGCTTGATCAGGCCGACATCGCCGGAAACCGTGACGCCGCGCGGTAGGTTGAGGAAGGGGAAGCGCGCCTGCGCCTCGCGGAAGGTGTCGGAGGCGAAGTTGGTGAGCATCGTTACATCACGCCCTTCGGCGATCAGCCCTTCCATGATCGCGACGCTGTCGTCATAGGCGTGCGGCACCATCTCGTGCCAATATTTGCGGAAGGCGCGGATATGCTCCTCACGCGCCGGGTGCTGTTCGATCAGCAGCGCTTCGGCCTCCGCCCATGTGCGGCCGCGGTCCTGCTCGATGTTCCAGTCATGGGTGCAGACATTGGCGAAGAACCAGTTGCGCTCCGTTTCATCGGGGATGAGGCGGCTGAAGGGAAGATGCGGATCGTAGTGAATAAGGACTTTGCCGATATCGAAAACGATATGTCTTATGTCGGTGGTCATGGTCATCCCTTGGATGTTTTAAACGCGAGAGGAATAGCCGCTGCGATCGCTTTTTTCATGATGGTCGGCAAGGCCTGGGCTTCAAGATTTGTAACCGGCTCCCACCATCCGTCATTCGTGCTGACCTTGGCAGCGATTGCCGCACGCCAGATCGAAAGCCTGAGCTCGAAATGGGTGAAGACATGGATGACGGTGCCAGAGGCCTGCCATGCCGCTTCGAAGGGAGCGGCGCTCGCCGAGGTCTCGCCGTCGATGCGCGCTGTCCATGCCGTCGTCGGCACCTCGGTCATGCCGCCGAGCAGGCCGCTGTCGATGCGCCGCCGCAACAGGATCTCGCCATCACCTGTTACCGCGATGAAGGCCGCGCCATATCTGACGGGCTTCTCCTTCTTCGCCGCCTTGACCGGAAAGAGCTCGGGATCGGAAAGTTTGAACGCCTCGCACGCCCCCCGGAACGGACAGAGCGAACAGGCCGGCCGCTTCGGCGTGCAGATCGTCGCACCCAGATCCATCATCGCCTGGGCGAAATCGCCGGGCCGATCGGCGGGCGTCAACAGCGCCACCTTCTCTCTCATCGCGGGCTTTGCCGCCGGAAGCGGTGTGGCGATCGCATAGAGCCTGGAGATCACCCGCTCGACATTGCCGTCCATGACAGCCGCCTGCCGGTTGAAGGCGATGGCCGCGACGGCGGCCGCCGTATAGTCGCCGATCCCCGGCAGGGATTTGAGGCCTTCTTCGGTATCGGGAAAGATGCCGCCATGCTCGTTCGCCACCGCTTCGGCGCATTTCTTCAGGTTGCGAGCCCGCGCATAATAGCCAAGCCCTGCCCAGGCGGCCATCACCGCGTCGTTTTCAGCTGCGGCAAGATCGGTCACCTCGGGCCAGCGCTGCAGAAACCGCTCGAAATAGGGTTTGACCGCCTGCACCGTCGTCTGCTGCAGCATCACCTCGGACAGCCAGACGCGATAGGGATCGGCCTTGACGCCGCGGGCCGCCATGCCGGGCGAAACGCGCCAGGGCAGGTCGCGGTGGTGGCGATCGTACCAGTCGAGCAGGGGCTTTGCTGAGGGCGTGTCGAGTGTGGTGATCGTCATGATTTGCCGCGATGGGGGGAAGTGCCTATACTTGGCGAAGCAATGCCGCGCGATCAAGTCGCCTATGCGAATTGAAGCGCGAATTGGCGGCGGCGCCGAAGGGTTTCGATGAGTTATCCACGCAAAGATGTGAAGCAGATCTCCGAGCTGGCGAACGGGCTGATCGATCCCGTTCTTGCCCGGCGCGCCGGCATCAGCACGGCTCTGCTCGGCTCGTGGAGCGAAATCGCCGGCGAGGATTTCGCCGATTGCACCCGGCCGGAAAAGATCGCCTGGGCCCGCGGCGGCAATGAGGTCGGCGGCTTCCGCCCCGGCGTGCTGACCATTGCCTGCGAAGGCGCGCGTGCGCTCTTCCTCACCCATGCGCAGGGCGAACTCATCCAGCGTATCAACAGCTTCTTCGGCTTTGCCGCCGTCCACCAGATCCGCATCGTCCAGAAGCCGGTCTCACAACCCATCCGCCGCTCCCGCACCCCGGCGCCGCTGAAAGGCGAAGCAGCCCGCAAGCTCGAAGGCATGATGGAGGGCATCGAGAACGACAAGCTGCGCCAGGCAATCCAGCGATTGGGGACCGCAGTGATGGGGAAGCAGGGGAATCAACGCTGATGAGCAAAACGCCCTATCGCCGCATCCTTAGTTTTTTGATCCTGCTTCGACAAGCTCGCGGGTAACAGCAAATTCCATCCTGCCCGAGATCGAGCTATAAGGCTCGCACTCTGTGATCGCATCGGCGATCAACGGGGCTGCCGTTTTTTCCCATTCGGATGGTGGTGTGCGGAAGTTGACGGATAAAAAGTCGGCAGATCCATCCTTGATTACCGCCACAATCAGGAAGTTATAAGCACTCGGCGCGTCCGCAGGCAGCTTTAGACATTTAAGCATCTGATTGAAAACAATATTACCGCCGTCTTCAGAGGCGCGCGCGCTCGTCACGTTCATGGCCAATGCGACCGAGGCAATAAGCACGTGATAGAGAAAAGTCTTCGTCAAAGAGTGCATTCAAAATATCCCTCTGAATAGTCGTCTGCTATACTTGTATCGCAGACGGGAGAAAAATCATGCTGGTCTTGCAGTTGCCCCCTGATATCGAAGCGCGGCTGAATGAGCTTTCCAGGCGTACCGGCCGCAGCAAGAGCTTCTATGTGCGGCAAGCCATCCTCGCGCATCTCGACGATCTGGAGGATGTCTATCTTGCCAAAAGGCGCCTCGAAGAACTTCGCCGCGACGAGGGCGATAGCGTGCCGTTGGCCGAGCTGACGGCGCGTTACGGGGTGGACAACTGAGTTTCATCCGACCAGCCGATACCGGCTGGCAGCCGCAGCGATATCCATCGGCAAAATTCGCAGACGGACCAATCTTGCAATTTTTGGTCTAGTCGTCTTCCCGCGGTCACAATTCTTTGAAGGAAGTTGGTGAAGCGTGGCTTGTGAGCGGCCGTCAGCCGTTATATCGCACAGTCACGCCGTCAATCTCATTAGTTATGGGGAATCCATGCAGATGTCCGAAATGCAACTGACGAAACGCCGCCTGCTCAGCGGTATCGCCATCGCCGCAGCTGCCGTTGCGCTTGTCGCCTGCAACGACAGCAAGGACGCTGCCGATGCTTCGTCCTCCGGCAAGACCATGGCTGATGGCACCAATGTCGACACCATGCAGACGGCGGCCACGGCGGCGACCGAAATGCCGCAGTCCGACGGCGATGTCGACATGGCCGCAGTGCTGAAGCCCGGCGCGCTGCCGGAAATGGCGCTTGGGAAGGCCGACGCCCCGGTCAAGATCGTCGAATATATGTCGATGACCTGCCCGCATTGCGCTCATTTCCACAACACCACCTTCGACACGATCAAGCAGAAATATGTCGACAGCGGCAAGGTGCAGTTCATCATCCGCGAATTCCCGTTCGACCCGCGCGCTGCCGCCGCCTTCATGCTCGCCCGCTGCAGCGCCTCCAATCCGGAACAGTTGAGCACGCCGGAACAGTATTTCCCGATGGTTTCGATGCTGTTCAAGCAGCAGCAGATCTGGGCCGCCGCCGATGATGGCCGCGCCGCACTGCTGCAGATGTCGAAGCTTGCCGGATTTACTGAGGATAGCTTCACGAAATGCTTGACGAACCAGAAGCTTCTGGATGAAGTGAACGCCACGCGGGAAAGAGGTTCCAAGGATTTTGGCGTCAATGCCACCCCGACTTTCCTGATCAATGGCAAGCGCTACTCTGGAGACATGCCGGTTGACACCATGTCGAAGCTTATCGACAGCCTGCTCTGAACCGGATCGTTTCGATAGAACGGGCGACGGCGAAAGCCGTGCGCCCGTTTTTTTGTGGCTGCATGACAAGCCCGTCCCGCGCTGCGGAGCTTCTGCATGAAGTTCAACAAGCTGCGCCTGGTCGGCTTCAAATCCTTCGTCGAGCCGACGGAATTCATCATCGAGCGGGGACTGACCGGCGTTGTCGGCCCGAACGGCTGCGGCAAGTCTAATCTCGTCGAGGCGCTGCGCTGGGTGATGGGCGAGAATTCCTACAAGAACATGCGCGCCTCCGGCATGGACGACGTGATCTTTTCGGGTTCCGGCAACCGCCCGGCGCGCAACACCGCCGAAGTGGCGCTCTATCTCGACAATGGCGAGCGCACCGCGCCTGCCGCCTTCAACGACAGCGACGAGATCCAGGTCACCCGCCGCATCGAGCGTGAACAGGGTTCGCTCTATCGCATCAACGGCAAGGAAAGCCGCGCCAAAGACGTGCAGCTGCTGTTTGCCGACGCCTCTACCGGCGCCCGGTCGCCGTCGATGGTCGGGCAGGGGCGTATCGGCGAGCTGATCCAGGCCAAGCCGCAGGCCCGCCGCCAGCTGCTCGAAGAGGCGGCCGGCATCTCAGGCCTGCATTCCCGCCGCCACGAGGCCGAACTGCGGCTGCGCGCCGCCGAAGGCAATCTCGAGCGTCTCGACGACGTCACCTCGCAGCTCGAAAGCCAGATCGAGAGCCTGAAGCGCCAGGCCCGCCAGGCAAACCGCTTCAAGACGCTGTCTGCCGATATCCGCGCCCGCGAGGCAATGCTGCTGCATATCCGCTGGGTGCAGGCCAAGGAAGCCGAGGCCGAGGCCGACAGCGCGCTGAACCAGGCGACCTCAGTCGTCGCCGAAAAGGCGCAGATGCAGATGGAGGCGGCGAAGAACCAGGGCATCGCCAGCCTGAAGCTGCCGGAACTGCGCGAGGGCGAGGCGCGTGCGGCCGCCGCCCTGCAGCGCCTGCAGATCGCCAGAAGCCAGCTGGAGGAGGATGCCGGCCGCATTCTGCGCCGCCGCGACGAGCTGACCCGCCGTCTTGCCCAGCTTGCCGAGGATATAAGCCGCGAGGAGCGGCTGGTGGCCGACAATGCCGTCATCCTGGCGAGGCTCGACGCCGAAGAGGTGGAGATTTCAGAAATCCTCGCCGATTCCGGCCGTTATGCCGAGGAAACCCGCGAGGCCTTCGAGGAGGCGGCGGCAAAGCTTGCCGATAGCGAGCGCATCTTTACGGCGCTGACGGCCGAGCGCGCCGAGGCGGCTGCCGGCCGCAACCAGCTGGAACGCGCCATCCGCGATCTCACCGACCGGCGGATGCGCCTCGAACGCCAGATGGATGAGGCAAACCAGGAACTGTCAGCCGTCGGCGAGAAGATCGCCGGCCTGCCCGATCCCGACGAAAAACGCGCCATCGTCGAGGCCGGCGAGATCGCCGTCGCCGACGCCGAAGCCGCCGTTCAGCTGGTCGACCAGGCGCTGGCCGTTGCCCGCCAGACCGAGGCGCTGTCGCGCGCGCCGGTCGATCAGGCCCGTTCGAGCCTGAATGCGCTGGAAACCGAGGCCCGCACCATCTCCCGCATGCTCGCCGCCGGTGCGGCCGCCGGCAAATTTCCGCCGGTTGCCGACGAACTGAAGGTCGACCGCGGCTTCGAGACCGCACTCGGTGCTGCCCTCGGCGACGATCTGGAATCGCCGCTCGATGCCGAGGCGCCGGCCCATTGGTCGGACAATGGCGATGGTGCCAGCGATCCCGCCCTTCCATCCGGTGTTGCGCCGCTGCTTGCTCATGTCCGCGCCCCGGCGGCACTCACCCGCCGCCTGCGCCAGATCGGCCTGGTCGCGGAAGCGGAGGCGCAGTCGTTGATGGCGGCGCTGAAGCCCGGCCAGCGGCTGGTGACGAAAGAGGGTGCGGTCTATCGCTGGGACGGCCATGTCACCGGTGCCGACGCCCCGAGTGCGGCGGCGCTGCGCCTTGCCCAGAAGAACCGTCTGGCCGAACTCGAAAGCGAAGCAGCCCTTGCCCGCGACGTGCTTGCCGAAGCCGAAGAGCGGCAGGCCGCCGCCGCCGAAGCGATCCGCGCCGAGGAGCGCCGGCTTGCCGAGGCGCGCGACATGAGCCGCCTGTCGGCGCGTCATCTCGCCGAAGCGCGTGATGCGCTTGTTGCCGCCGAGCGTGCTTCCGGCGATCTCATTCGCCGCCGCGATGTCGTCAGCGAGGCCGCCAGCCAGCTGCGCGCGCAGCTGGAGGAGATCGCCATCCAGGAAGAGAATGCCCGCATCGAGCTGGAGGACGCGCCCGATCTGACTGCGATCGACGAGCGGCTGCGGTTCCAGCAGGCGGAAGTCGCGACCGATCGCGGCGCGCTGGCCGAAAGCCGCGCCCGCCATGAAAGCCTGGCGAGGGAAAACGAGGCCCGCCAGCGCCGCATCATGGCGATCGGGCAGGAGCGCGACACCTGGCGCCAGCGGGCTGCAAGCGCCGAAGACCATGTCGCGACGCTGCGTGAACGCGAGGAAGAGGCGCGCGAAGAGGCAGCCGAGCTCGAACTGGCGCCGGATGAATTCGACGACAAGCGCCGCGCCCTGCTCAGCGAATTGCAAAAGGCCGAGGAGGCGCGCCGCCAGGCCAGCGATCTCCTGGCCGAGGCCGAACGCATCCAGCGCGAGGCCGACCAAAAGGCGACGACGGCCCTGTCGGAACTTGCCGAATGCCGTGAACGCCGCGGCCGCGCCGAGGAGCGCCTGGTCTCCGCCCGCGAGAAGCGGCAGGAAAGCGAAGGCCGCATCCGCGAGGTCCTGAACGTCGCGCCGCACGAGGCGCTGCAGCTGACCGGGCGCCCGACCATGCAGGCGCTTCCTGATCCGCGCGAAGTCGAGCGCGAGCTCGAACGCCTGCGGATCGAGCGCGAGCGGCTGGGTGCTGTCAACCTGCGCGCCGACGAGGAACAGAAGGAGCTGAGCGAGAAGCTCGAAGCCTTGATCAAGGAACGCGACGACGTCATCGATGCGATCCGCAAGCTGCGCGGCGCCATCCAGAGCCTCAACCGCGAGGGCCGCGAACGGCTGATCGCCGCCTTCGACATCGTCAACGCCCAGTTCCAGCGGCTGTTCACCCATCTTTTCGGCGGCGGCACCGCCGAGCTGCAGCTGATCGAATCCGACGATCCGCTCGAAGCCGGCCTGGAAATCCTCGCCCGTCCGCCCGGCAAGAAGCCGCAGACCATGACGCTGCTATCGGGCGGCGAGCAGGCGCTGACGGCAATGGCGCTGATCTTCGCCGTCTTCCTCACCAATCCGGCGCCGATCTGCGTGCTCGACGAAGTGGACGCGCCGCTCGACGACCACAATGTCGAGCGCTACTGCAACCTGATGGACGAAATGGCGGCCTCCACCGAAACCCGCTTCGTCATCATCACCCACAACCCGATCACCATGGCCCGCATGAACCGCCTCTTCGGCGTCACCATGGCCGAACAGGGCGTCTCCCAGCTCGTCTCCGTCGACCTGCAAATGGCCGAGCGCCTGCGCGAGATTGCCTGAGGTTTTGTGAGCCGCCTGTGGAACCATGAGGCGTTCTTCGATCTACAGCTGGTATCGGCTGCGCTCTTCAACGAGTGCTTCGATACGATTACGCCGTGCAACGGCAACTGCGATCAAAGGCGTGACTAGAACCGCTAGCGCCAAGCTCGCAACCGAAAGCGTGAGCAGCCACCGTCCCAACTGCCTTACCAGTGATGGAAGATCGGTAGAGAACCATTGCATCTCGGGGGGAGTATGACCATTGGCGGAGACCCAATCCCGGATGATCGCCATACGCTCGCGGTGAACATCAGGATGCAGATCTCTCACATCCTCGATCTGGCTCAAGAAATGCGAGGCGTCGGCAGCATCACCCTCGAGATAGGCAATCTGCGCAAGGGTATAGGCCGCGAGCGAAGGATCGACGTCCGCTTCCTGAGAAGACGAAGCAGTATTCTTTTCCGCAGCGATCGAACCACGGAGATTGAGAGCCAAGCCATGAAATCCCGCAGTGGTGGACTGCGGAGGACTTCCAGGCGCGACGTTTGGTCTGTCGGCGGCCRGTTTCAACTTAGAACGGAGAAGCTGCCAGAATTGCCCGGGTAGCGCTTCACGGCGCGAGTGCTGTGCAAGCTGAACATTTTGCAGAGCGAAGCATGCCAAGAAAACAATCGCGGTAAAAGCGCCCAGATATCTTGATCGGCGTGTCGCAAGAACAATCGCGATAATGCATATCGGATATTTGAGCCAATTGAGTGTGATGGACCAGCCGGCCCAGTCCCGCACACCGACGATGACGGCAACTCCATCCTGCTGTGCATAATCGGCCGTATTTCCCGCAAGCGCCACAAAACGGAAAGCCGTATTTTTTTCTGCATCGGGCAGCCACACCCAATAGGCGGCCAGAGCTGAAAGTGCCGCGAATGCGAGGAGACCCAAGGATAGTAAAAGGTAAGTGCGTGCACGAGAGGCGATTGCTTCAATGGCACGCTCGCCACTGGCAACGGAAGGCGATTGAACCGGCTTTTTGGCGATGTGGGTGCCAAACAATCTACCCGCACTCTTCAATGCATCCGGCAGGTTGGCTCGGCGATGTGCCAGCTCGTGCTCAATCGAGAAGACCCTTCGGCTCCGACGGGCTACCAACCAGCTGAACCCGTTCGTCAGAGGTGCTGCGATTCCAAACAGCAGTCCTGCCAAAAACAATAGAAATGCCTTTTGCGATTGAGCGGCATTGTCGACTATGAGCTTTTCGCGCGCGTCCGGACCAAAGCCGCCGGATGCGAGCGTAAAGTTCCGTATCGCCTGAAAGCGGGCGCGGTCGAAGCTATTCTGAGGGACGCCGCTTGCCTCCAACTCATCAAGCGCCGCCGCAGCCGCAGCGGTATCGCCGCGAAGGGCGTGCACTTGCGCCAGGAAGAAAGGTGCGATTTTTGCATTGTCGTCCGATCGCGAACTGGTCTGCTGATCTTCATCCGCATCGGCGCTTGCCTGGTAGGCGCTGGAAGGAAGTTCAGAGACGCGGATCACACGATACCTGGCATAGGTCTCCCGGACGCCGACATGCCTGGAGAGGTCGGAAATCAGTCCGATGATAAGAGGGCTGGCCAATAGGCTCACGGCAACAAAGGCGATGAGCGCGCGGCGAGAAAGTGGGGCGTGGAAAGCCACGGCAATGAATACGAACAGTCCAAGCGCATAAGGCGCGAAGTACAGTGACTGGCCGAACAATCCCCATGGTATCAGAAAAAATGCAGCAGCCAGCCCAGCGAAAAACCAACGCCCTTTGATGATGGTGAAAACGGTCGAAAGCGCCAGGATGCAAGCTACCATTTGCGCCAGACGGGTAAACGGCATCAATCCCGTGCCAACTGAAACGACGCCTGATTTGACGTCGGTCAGCGCCAGTGCCTTGGTGAAGGCATCGAGCACGTAGATCGAGCCATCCAACATCCTCAGATCAGCCGGATCAGATGGTTGGATGCATGCTGCTGCAAAGAGCAGCATGAACGCGACGAAAGCGAATCCCTGGGCCATGAACGACAGCAGAGCGGATCGACGATCCAATCCGGCATGCTGTTCATCAATAGGTTGGTCGGTGGGCTGTCCTTTTGCGGCGCCGGAGGCAAGCGGAGACGACGTTGCGCCCCGCAACCGGTTCCCAAAAGCCGAAGCGTCAGCCACGGGTGAGCCCAGCCGCTTTCACGCTGGATAGCATCTCGCTGCGAAGTCGTTCCAGTTCGCCAATCGCCTGGCGACGATCCGTCGAACCCTTCTCATGGGCATCGCGAACGTCGGTCAGCGTGAGCAGGATTTTATCATGGACGTGCTGAAGCGTTTCGACATCTACGACAAGACGCTGGTTGGATTTCGCCGTCGCCACCGAATTCTGGTGCAGCAGTTCGGCGTTCCTGCGCATGATTGCGTTCGTCGCGTTGTCTATGGTGTCAGCCAAAGCGACGGCGCTTTTCTGTTCGTCCAGGGTCAGGGCCAGCATGAATGCGCGTTTCCATGCGGGCAACGTTAACTGGCGGATCGTCTGGAACTTGTCGACGAGCGCGAGATTGTTTGCCTGGATGATGCGAACCATCGGAAGGGTCTGCATAGCCGCGTGCTGAAGGACGCGCATATCGTCCGCCCGCTTCGAAAGCTGTTGACGGTTTGCTTCGAGGACAGCGAGATACTCGGTCGAGGCAAGGTCACCGGATGAGTTATTCTGGCGACCAATCTCGTCCTCCATGTCATGAAGCCGCATCTCGATGGCCTCGACATGCTTGCCGAGTGCGGAGTATTCCGTGCGAACGCCCTCGTACATGAGTTGATAGTCATGGTTTCGCCGCGACAGCGTCTGGGCCGTTGTCTCRATTTGCGCGACAAGCTTGTCGACCTGACCTTTGACGGTGTCGAACCGAGCGATGGCACGTTCCTTTGAGCGCGCGATTCGCTTCAAGAGGCCGCCGATGACGGGAATTCGTCCAGTCGAGTTATCGAGTGACGACAGATTGAACTGTTGCGCCGCGAGCACGATCTCGTTCAACTGAGCCCCGGTGTTGTCGAGGTCAGTTGCTCGTGCCGTTCGAAGAATCTCATCAGCATACTGGGATGACCGCTCGGCGACTTCCTGGCCAAACAACTGGATGGAGAGGGCCGACGACAAGTCAATGGTGGCTGCCAGACGCGCGACTTCCGGATCAATTTGGTGTTCGCTGGCGGCCGTACTCGGCGTGTCGTGCAATGGCACTGCTGCTTTGGTCATTCTTGTCCAGCCTTCTTCAGGAAGCCGATGAGTTTGCTGTGAGCATCAAGAAACGCGGTCACGACGGAACTGCGAGCTGTTATTGCTTCGCCATGAATGATCGCGAGCGCGTTCCGCTGCCAAAGAGGCAACAACAATGTTTCAATGTCGGTAAATCGGTCGAGCAATGAGGCAAGCACACTTGCAGACAGCTCGATCTGCTGAATCGTCAGCGTGTTGGCTGCCTCTACCGCCATAATGTTTGAAAGACGTCGCTCGAACCGGGCGACCAGGGCCAGGTCTGAGCCGTTCGACTGCGAAACAAGCAGCTTGGCATCCGCTATCACGCGGGCAAGACGCGTCTGTTCATCGATGAGCTCTAATCGCGTCCTGTCAAGGATTGTCCGTATGCGCCCGCCGGCCTGCGCAGCCCGGCTCAACTGCCGGAACAAGTCGGCGACCCTGTGGCTTGCAAGTTCGAATTCCAGGCGGGCCTCGACGTCTGAGCCAGTGAACCGGCCAATCAGGCCCTGCTTCCGCAACATCTTCTGGAGGTCGACCTCCTCCAGCATGCCGATCAGCTCATTCGCGGAACTGCGGATATCGCGCGCCGGGGCCGAACTGAGGATGTTATTGTCCGTCCTCGGCGAACGAGCTGCCATGTCCAGGGCTGCCACCGCGTCGTCATCGATCACCGCGGGCGGAGCAGGTTGCTCTTCCGCGTTGTCCGGATTCGGATAAGAATGATTGGTGCCGAGGGCCATCGCAATATTGGGCTCAAAAGAATGCAACTCTTCGAAAGACAATTTCGGCGGGAATCTTGAAAATAGAATGAATCTGGTCATGCGCCTTTTACGGGCACTGAAATTGTCAGCACTCCGCCGCCGGAAACCCAGCAAAGCGGTCTCTCACCGCCAGGAATACGGCCCAGCTGCTTGCCACTTGGCAACATCATCGTCAGACGTCGGTGTTCCCTCACTGTGGCGAGCGCCTGCGCGAGATTGCCTAAAGTAATTCCAGGAAAAGTGCGCAGCGGTTTTCCGTCCGGAATTGCGTGAAACCAAAGACAATAATTCCAGGAAAATTGCGCAGCGGTTTTCCGTCCGGGATTGCGTGAAACCAGGCAGGCGCAATTTCAGCAAAGGTACGGCGCGGTTTTGCGCCCGGAAATTGCGTAAAATCAAGGGCCGAGCAATAAACACCAAAAAAGGTCGGCTCTCTTGTCGTTTGTACCCCATTTGGGTGATGCTCTTTTCGCTGACTTGCATTAGAAGTTGTTTCAACGCAACCTAATTACTCTGCTGCAAAGCGGGCGACCAAAGGTTGCGCATTGTCGAATTTGCGTGCGGTTTTCCGGGCGAGGGCAAGAACCGGAAACCGAGAGCAAATCTTGGGAAGTAGCGATCTATTTTCGCAGGAATTGCGTATGACAAGGTCAGAGCGGTTCTCTTTACAAAAAGCTGAGCCGTTCCTGGGTTGAGGGACCCCCCGTCCGGTTTTCCTGGCCGGACGGAAACAAGGCTTTGCGGGACATTGTTGCAGTCCCGCAAAGCTTTTTTTGTGCCTTGTTTGCTGTTTGGGCGCCTTTCAACCGTTTCGATGCCGGCCGCGGCCAAGATTTATTGTGCAGCGCAACATTCTGCCGCATTTGTCGATTTTCATTTCAACACCAACGGATTAAGCTAATCCCGATTTGGTGTTGGGGGGAAGATGACCAAGTGGGTCTATAGGTTCGGCGACGGGCAGGCTGAGGGCCGGGCGCGCGATCACGAGATTCTGGGCGGCAAGGGCGCCAATCTGGCGGAAATGTGCGCGCTCGGATTGCCGGTGCCGCCGGGGCTGACGATCGTCAGCGATGCCTGCAACACCTATTACAAGAATGGCCGCCATATCGAGGATGCGGTGAAGGCTGAAGTGCGCGCCGGCATATCGGCGATCGAAGCGGTCACAGGCCGCCACTTCGGCTCCGTCAGCCAGCCGCTGCTGCTGTCGGTGCGCTCCGGCGCCCGCGTCTCGATGCCGGGGATGATGGACACGGTGCTCAATCTCGGCCTCAACGACGAGACCGTGCAGGCGCTGGGTCATGATGCCGGCGACGCGCGTTTTGCCTGGGACAGCTACCGCCGCTTCATCCAGATGTATGCCGATGTCGTCATGGGCCTCGGCAACGACGCCTTCGAGGAGATCCTGGAAGACGAGAAGGCCAAGCTCGGCCATGAATTCGATACCGAACTCAGCGCCTCGGAATGGCAGCATATCGTCTCGCTCTACAAGAAGCTGATCGAGGAGGAGCTGGAGCGGGAATTCCCGCAGGATCCCGAAGTCCAGCTCTGGGGCGCGGTCGGCGCCGTCTTTTCCAGCTGGATGAGCGCGCGCGCCGTCACCTACCGCCAGCTCCACAATATTCCGGAAGGCTGGGGCACGGCGATCAACATCCAGGCGATGGTCTTCGGCAATCTCGGCAATTCGTCCGCCACCGGCGTTGCCTTCACCCGCAACCCCTCGACCGGCGAGAGGGCGCTTTACGGCGAATTCCTGGTCAATGCCCAGGGCGAGGATGTCGTGGCCGGCATCCGCACGCCGCAAAGCATCACCGAGGAGGGGCGGATTTCCTCCGGCTCCGAAAAGCCCTCGATGGAAAAGCTGATGCCCGAGGCATTTCGCGAGCTCTGCCGCATCTGCACCGAGCTCGAGATCCATTACCGCGACATGCAGGATATCGAATTCACCATCGAGCGCGGCAGGCTGTGGATGCTGCAGACCCGTTCGGGCAAGCGCTCGACGCGGGCGGCAATGAAGATCGCCGTCGACATGGTCGACGAGGGCGTGATTACCGAGGATGAGGCGGTGCTGCGCATCGAGCCCTCCAGCCTCGATCAACTGCTGCATCCCACCATCGATCCGCGCGTCACCCGCCAGGTGATCGGCACCGGGCTGCCGGCGTCGCCGGGCGCTGCCACCGGCGCCATCGTCTTCACAGCGGAAGAGGCGGTCGAGGCGGAATCCGAAGGCCGCAAGGTCATCCTGCTCAGGGTCGAGACCAGCCCTGAGGACATTCACGGCATGCATGCCGCCGAAGGCATTCTCACCACCCGCGGCGGCATGACCAGCCATGCGGCTGTCGTTGCCCGTGGCATGGGCATCCCCTGCGTCGTCGGCGCCGGCACCATGCGCATCGATCAACGCAACGAGCGGCTGCTCGGCATCGGCGTCACGCTCAAGAAGGGCGATATCATCACCATCGACGGCTCGGCCGGCCAGGTGCTGAAGGGCGAGGTGCCGATGATCCAGCCGGCGCTGTCGGGCGATTTCGGCCGCATCATGGGCTGGGCCGACCGCGCCCGGCGCATGACGGTGCGCACCAATGCCGATACGCCGGCCGATGCGCTCGCCGCCCGCTCCTTCGGCGCCGAAGGCATCGGCCTTTGCCGCACCGAGCACATGTTCTTCGAGGGCGAGCGCATCCATGTCATGCGCGAGATGATCCTTGCCGTCGATGAGACGGGCAGGCGGCTGGCGCTCGACAAGCTGCTGCCGATGCAGCGCCTCGATTTCACCGGCCTCTTCACCGTCATGCACGGCCTGCCGGTAACGATCCGCCTGCTCGATCCGCCGCTGCACGAATTCCTGCCGAAAACAGACGACGAGGTGGCCGAAGTCGCCTTCGCCATGGGCATGGAGCCCTCCGTGCTTCGCCAGCGCGTCGATGCGCTGCACGAGTTCAACCCGATGCTCGGCCATCGCGGCTGCCGGCTGGCGATCTCCTATCCTGAAATCGTCGAGATGCAGGCCCGCGCCATCTTCGAGGCAGCGATTGCCGCAGCCCAGGAGACCGGGGCTGCCGTCGTGCCGGAGATCATGGTGCCGCTCGTCGGTCTCCGCGCCGAGCTCGATTACGTCAAGGCGCGCATCGATGCCGTCGCCGGCGACGTGATGAGCGAGGCCGGCATGAAGATCGATTATCTCGTCGGCACGATGATCGAGCTGCCGCGTGCGGCCCTTCGCGCCCATGTGATTGCCGAAGCCGCCGAATTTTTCTCCTTCGGCACCAACGACCTGACGCAGACCACCTTCGGCATCTCGCGCGACGATGCCTCGGCCTTCATTCCCACCTATCAGCGCAAGGGCATCATCGAGCACGATCCCTTCATCTCGCTCGATTTCGACGGTGTCGGCGAATTGATCAGCATCGCCGCCGAACGCGGCAGGCGCACCCGCAACGACATGAAGCTCGGCATCTGCGGCGAACATGGCGGCGACCCGGCCTCGATCCGCTTCTGCGAGACGATCGGCCTCGATTATGTCTCCTGCTCGCCGTTCCGCGTGCCGATCGCCAGGCTGGCGGCGGCGCAGGCGGTGATTTCAAATGGTCTGGACGAGGTCCGGCGCGGTCCGAAAGAGCTGCGGGCAGGCTTGTAAGATATTCGGTGGAGTTGGGCAGGGCGCCCGTGGCGCTCAGTGATGATACCGCCAGCGATCGCGGTAGATATAAGGCCCGTTCAGATCCCAGGCCATGCTCTGCATCATCTCGGCACTCTGCGCCCGCGATTCGGCGCGCCGGTCGAGATCGATGCGCTGCAGGCAGGTGGCAAAACCATCCGTGCCGCGGCGGAAGCCATAGCTGAGGCAGCGCTGCTCATCCGCCGCCCGCCGCTCCTCCGGCGTCATCGTCTGGCAGGCCGAGAGCCCGGCGACGATGGTGGCCATGACGGTGATGAGAAGACGAAGGCGCATTGGTTTATTCCTTGGAATGCCTGCTCCGAGCAAAGGCCATTCGGGCGAGGGCGTCAAGCTGCTCTTCCCAGGAGATCGCTGAGACCAGCCCCTCATCCGGCTGCCGCCACCTTCTCCCCGCTCGCGGGGCGAAGGGGACATGCCGCGACCTCTCCGTTCCCCTTCTACCTCTCGCGTGGCACGTCCCCTCGCCCCGTTTTTACGGGGAGAGGGTTAGGGTGAGGGGCAGCCATACGGCACGACCAGCATCGTCACGCCGCCCCCGCCGGATCCCCAATCGGCAGCAGCGCCGGATTGAGCGGCGGATCCTGCGGATTCTTCGTATCGGCCGGATCCTGCGCCGGCGTCAGCGGCGGTTTTTGCTGGATGGGGTCGGGAATGCCGGGTGTCGGCGTCGGGCCGCGCGGCGTATCGGCATTGGGTGTCGGGATCGGATCTTTGTTGGGCATGAGTGCCTCCTTTTCGAAAAAGGAACGGCAGCCCTAGCACTTGGTTCCAATTTCGCCGGCCAAGCTTTCTATGCATGAGGGGCATTCCTCTGTATGAGGAAAGCATGGCCTCTCGAAAAGAGGCCGGAATCACTGGAACGAGCATGGCCCTTCGCGATCGATTTTCGAAAAAACTGAACTGTCCTCAATGCGGCAATGAGGGCTTTGCCGAAGCCTCTGAAGTCGACGATCCCAAGCGCAAGCACCCGGATTTCAAGGTCGATCAGCTGCCGCGCGGCTTTGGCGTGCAGCGGCCCTCGAACAACCAGGAAAATTTCATGATCAAATGCGAATGCGGGCGCAAGTTTCCCTTCCGCAGCGTCGCGGAAGCCGCGGCTGAGCGGCGGTAGAGCATGAAGTTATCCGAAAACCGACCATTCTTTCGGCATCATGCTCACGGCCAGGCGGCAGGGTTGGCGACGATGGGGGCGCCGTCAGTTGTCCGGGCGTTATGCGGCCAGCTCGGAAACCGGAGGCCAAATCGCATCTGAGGCGAGATTGAATCTCTCGACCAGTTCGTCCTTAAGACTATCGCGAATGCCAATTAGAAAAAGAGCAGATCCAATTTCGCTTCTTTTCAATCCTAAGGGTATCTCGTCCGCAGCTCCGCGCCCGAAATTGTATAGGGAGGCGGCGCGTGCGTAAATCTCTGCTTGACCAATTATGTAGGATTCCAAGTTAGTCGCTAGCGTTAGCTGCCCTCTACCGTGTTCTTCAGCAAGCGCGGCGAGCCGGGAGCTCTGAACTTGTATCGCGACGAGAAGATGAATGAACGCTTTCCTCTCCGTATCACCCAGATACTCGACCATTTCCTTGAGCGCAGCCACGACACCCGAGGGGATCTGTGCAAAATGTGGAATTCGAATCGTCTTAGGCAGAAGTTGTTCTACGCAGCTTTCGAGCAGTCCTTTCAAAAGGGATGTATTCGCCTCCGCGTATTGGCTCAAGGCCGCAAGTGATATCGGTAGGACAGCTCTGTTCGCTGCGCGTTTCGCAGCGTTTCGCTCAGTCTCTATTTGCTCAGCTTGTTTGATCTGAGCGTGTACGGCGCGGACGCTCAGATACGCAGCGCCGATGGCCGCAATGCCAGTTATCAGAGTAGTATCAATCCAGCCTAGCGACCCAACCGCCGCCAACGCCTTACTGACAACCTCGCCTACCGGCCGAGCAGCGAATGCCCACCAAATCTCCCGCCCGATGGCGAAGAGCAAAAGTCCAAGCAGAAAACCAACAAGAGCAGCTAGAGCAACCTTCATCCTGAGATTGAACTGGACTCCGTTGATTCAGTCTAGACCGACTGCTCACAACAAACAGAAAAATGCACGGCAGCATCGCCCGCAAGATAATGGCGGCCAGCCTCGTCTCCGCGGTTGCCCTTCTTGTCCACGTGTTCGCGGCAAAGCGCTTCGGCACATGTCCGAGACGCAAGCGAACACGTCGCGTTGATGTGATTTTCGCGGTCCCGTTAGGTCCACATCCTAGACCTAGATCCGCTCCAGCAGTTCGATGAAGGCATCGGCGAAACGCACCAGCGGCGCGGTCTCTTCATCCGGGGCCTGCATGCGGATCTCCGTGCCGTGATCGTCGAGCAGCGCCAGCACGACGCGCATCTCCTGGCCGTCATCCGGAATGCGCAGCACGGCGATGCGCCGGCAATTCTGGACGAGGCCGCCGGCCGGCAGGTCGAACAGCAGTTCGCCGCCGGAGCGTGCCGCCGCCTGGCGCACCGCCTCGCAGAAGCCGGCATCGCCGCCGGCATAACCTTCGAGCGAAAGTTCGAGCTCGAGCAGCTCCATCGGCAGCATCGGCTCGGACTGGTGGTCGATCCCGCCAAGCGCAGACGCCTGCGGCCTTGCTGCAATCTCGGGTGAAATCATCCCGTCTCTCCTCTACATCTGGAGATGAAACCGCGGCAGAATGGCTCTTTTTTGACATATCAGCAAGGGCTTATGAAGCAGCCCCCGTTTCACCATGGCCTTCCGCCGTGGATTCCAACGCAATGCCTCAGACAATAGTTTCAATTTAGCCGAATCTTGCCCCAGATCCGGATGATTTTAGGCC
>NZ_JBFUAY010000103.1:0-19668 GCF_056406015.1 Rhizobium sp. P1_E1
CAGCAACCTCATAGCCAGCCAGGTCATGGTTGACGAAGAAGCCACGGCGGCAGCAACCTCATAGCCAGCCAGGTCATGGTTGACGAAGAAGCCACGGCGGGTGTCGACGGCCAATTCCTCAGAAAGCGCCCCGCCCGCTCCCATTGTCATCGCCCCAATGACCTGACTGCGGGCAGTGACCGGGTTGAGAATACGTCCGGCCGCACAGACTGCCAGCATACGGCGGATACGACTTTCGCCGGTCGCAACATCGACGCCGACTTCGACGAAATGTGCTCCGAACGTCGACTGCTGCTGCGTTTCAGTAACATCACCCCACTCGATTGTATCCTCTCCGACCAAGCGCTCAGAACCGGCGGCATCGGCTAAGGATACAGATCGATTCCCCGAGCGAACCTGGCCGTTTTCAAAGACCGTGTCCTCCGAGTTGAAGCCGAGCTTCTGGGAAATGGCATCGCGGAGTTTGACGCAGGCTGCGTAGACGCCCGATGTCGAACAGTTGGCACCAAATTGTCCGCCGGAGCCGGCGGATACGGGAAACCGGGAGTCGCCCAACTGGACCTCCACTCTGTCGATAGTCAGACCCATCATCTCGGCGGCTGTCTGCGCAATGATTGTATAGCTTCCCGTTCCGATGTCGGTCATGTCCGTCTCGACAGTCACAATGCCGTCTGCGTTAAGACGAACGCGCGCCCCTGAGGGCAGGTGGATGTTGTTTCGGAAAGCCGTTGCCACGCCCATGCCGATCAGCCAGTTGCCTTCTCGCCGGGAGCCGGGGCGGCCCCTTGCACTCCAACCAAAGCGCTCTGCACCAAGTTTCAGACAGCCGTTGAGATTGCGGTGAGAAAACTGGCGCTCGACCTTCTCAGGATCAACCTGCGTATCGTTGAGTATCCGAAATTCTACTGGATCGATGTTCAGCTTCTCTGCCATCTCGTCCATTGCGATTTCGAGCGCCATCAGGCCAGGGGCCTCCCCTGGCGCGCGCATGGCATTACCCTCTGGAAGATCGAGCGTCGCAAGACGCATTGCCGTCATTCGGTTTTTTCCCGCGTAAAGCAATCGCGTCTGCATGACGGCGGCCTCGGGCTGGCCGCCCTTCTGGTCACCCGACCAGCTCTCATGTGCAATCGCCGTGATCTTGCCGTCGTGTTCGGCGCCGATGCGCAACCTCTGGACGGTGGCTGGTCGATGGGTCGTGTTGTTCATCATCAAATGGCGCGGGAGCGCGACTTTAACAGGCCGCTTCACGGCTTTTGCGGCAAATGCGGCCAGGACCGCATCGGCGCGCAAAAACAGCTTGCCGCCAAAGCCGCCGCCGATGAACGGCGACATCACGTGAATTCTTTCCTTGTCCACGTCCAAGGTCGTCGCAAGATCAGAGYGCCACCAATCGATCATTTGGCTCGACGTCCAGAGAGTTAGATCATCCCCGTCCCAGACCGCGATCGATGCGTGCGGTTCCATCATGGCGTGGGATTGGTCTGGGGTGGAGTAGGATTCCTCCAAGGTCACCGCAGCCGCCTTAAATGCAGCGTCGAAATCTCCGGCCTTTGAGTCCGGGTCGCCCGATTCCGGCTTAACAGCCGTCTCCATCGCCTGGTGGAGGTCGAAGATACCCTTCTCTTCCGCGTAGTCGACTTTAATGAGGGCAGTGGCAGCGCGGGCCTGCTCAAAGCTTTCAGCGACAACAACGGCGATTGCCTGGTGATAGTGCTGGACCCGATCGCCACCAAACAGATTGGCCGTGTTGAACTTGCCCCTCTTGCGCTCGCCGACATCAAGCGTGGTCACTACATCCAGCACGCCGGGCGCATCCTTGGCGGCTGTGACGTCCATGGACTTGATGCGGCCCTTGGCAATAGCAGCGCCCAAGGGGTACCCATAGGCGTAGGGCGAATTCGCATCATGCCATTCGTAGGCGTAGATTGCCCGCCCGGTCGTCTTCAACTGGCCGTCGATGCGCAGGATCGGCTGACCAACGACCGTCATGCGGTCGATCGGATTGTTGAGTGCTGGTGAATCGAACTGCATAAGCTTAACCCCTTGCTTCGGCGATAACTGCGCCGAGCGTGCGCTCGACCAGATCGATCTTGAACCGGTTTGYATCCGTCGGGCGGGCATCGACGAGCAATGCACCCGCGGCCTCCCGGGCGCTGTTTTGCAGTGCGGCATCAGCAGCCGCGACGCGCCAAGGTTTATGGGCAATGCCGCCTATGGCGACACAACCCGTCCCGTCGGGCTGCAAGACCGCCCCTACCGAAATAATGGCGAATGCATAGGAGGCGCGGTCACGGACCTTGCGATAAATGTGTTTTCCACCGATCGGCGGAGGAAGTACGACAGCTGTAATGAATTCGCCGCTCTCTAAGCCGGTTTCGATTTGAGGCGTAGTGCCGGGCAGGCGATGGAGGTCTGCAATCGGAATCGAGCGGCGACTACCGTCGGCTTTGACGGTCTCCGCCACCGCATCAAGCGTTCGCATGGCAACGGCCATATCGCTTGGATGAGTTGCGATGCAGCTGTCACTCACACCAACAACGGCATGCTGACGCGAAAATCCGCCAATAGCAGAGCAACCGCTTCCGGGCTGTCGTTTGTTGCACGGCTGATTGGTATCATAGAAATAGGGACAGCGGGTCCGCTGCAACAGGTTGCCGGCCGTTGTAGCCTTGTTGCGCAACTGGCCGGAGGCTCCAGCGACAAGTGCCCTGGACAAGAGCCCGTAGTCACGGCGCACAATCGCATGCGCGGCGAGATCCGTATTTCGCACGAGAGCGCCGATTCGAAGTCCACCCTCTGGTGTCGCATCGATCGTATCCAGGCCCAGACCGTTGACGTCGATCAGATGGGTCGGCGTCTCTATCTCCAGCTTCATCAAATCAAGCAAGTTCGTGCCGCCGGCAATGAATTTCGCACCTGAATTTGAAGCGGCGGCCTTGGCTGCGGCTTCTACAGAGGAGGCGCGTTCGTATGTAAAGGGTCTCATGTTTTTGTCCCCGCGGCTTCAACGATGGCATCGATGATGTTGGAATATGCGCCGCAGCGACAGATATTGCCGCTCATCCGCTCGCGAATTTCGGCCGGAGTGACCGCAGTTTGGGTCATGAGGTCGCCGGTGACGTGGCTTGGTACATTCGCTCTGATTTCCTCAAGCACCGCCACGGAGGAACAGATTTGTCCGGGCGTACAGTACCCGCACTGAAACCCGTCATGCTTGACAAATGCTGCCTGCATGGGATGAAGCGCACCCGGCTTTCCAAGGCCCTCAATGGTCGTCACTTGGTCGCCCTCGTGCATGACGGCGAGGGAAAGACAGGAATTGACGCGACGACCATCAACCATCACTGTGCAGGCGCCGCATYGGCCGTGATCGCAGCCCTTCTTCGTACCGGTCAGGTGTAGATGCTCGCGCAATGCATCGAGCAGTGTCGTTCGATTGTCGACATCCAGGCTGCGGCTCTCGCCGTTTACAGTAAGCGTCACTTTCGACATGAATTGCATTGAATCCCTCGCCTCTTGCGCAGCCACTTGTCCTGTTGCCGCACCAGCGACGGCAGCCGAGGCGGCCGACGAGATTAGTAAGTTGCGGCGGGATATTTCAAGGTGGATGGGATTTTGCATCTCCGGCTCCATTTCGTATGTTCAACGGTATTCGGCACGGATCGACCGCTCGTGGACTCGAAGTTAATGCTGCCCATCGCAATGATTAGGTGCGTTTTGCTTCTTGCCGTTATCGATTTGATTCATGAATTGCGATCGCGGTCACGCTTGGTGCCGGCATAAAACCTCTGAGCGTTCGTTCTATTTGCCGGTTCCTCTTGCACGATAACGCCGGTGTTTAAGCATCCCAAAGCGCGATCAGCGATTCAAATGCCTGGGATATAAGCCTGTCCTATTGCCCGCGAGCCGGAGTTGAACATGGGAAATGACATGGGACCAAACCTATGCAACGATTGCGCTTCAAAGTATGGTGCCGAGGGAGACGGTGTTCATGCAGCGGGAGGATGTCTGATGAATGTCTTGACCAACGCCTCACGGCTCAAACCGTTGGCACTTCGTGCGATAACGACCCCAATTTGAGTCATGGCAGCCCCCATTTCGACATTGGTGCCGGCACGCGGATAATGGGATGTCTTGCTTAGGGGACCCCTGCCCGCTTTAGCGTACATCGACATTGGACGTGAGATGTCGGCTATCATGCTTTCATCATGTTCGCGAACGTGCCCGTTTTCGCAATCTTGCATCCCATCGAAGACAGCAATGCGAAACGCAAAGTCCAGCATAGTTGAAGTGACCCGTCCGTGCTCGGCCATGGCCGTTTCTTATTCAGTGAGGATGGCAATTGCATCTGGGAAATCTTGAGCTAGACCCGAGAAAACTGATATATTTCGTTACCATCATCGAGCACGGCAGCTTGAAGAAGGCAGCAAAGTTTCTCGATATCTCTCAACCAGCCTTGTCCGCCTCTATGAGCCGGCTGGAGGCAGATGTCGGACAAAGGCTATTGGAACGCGGACCATCAGGTGTCGCGCCAACGCGCTTCGGTGACCTGATTTACGCTCACGCCCGACTGATCAGGGACGAACTCAAGTTGCTTGAGCGTCACATGGTAGATCGTCGCAGTCGACAGGACAACGCGATTCGCTTTGGTGCGCTTCCAAGCCTGTCAGTCACCGTCATACCCAAGGCAGTCGGACGTTGGCGCGCCAAATATCCGAACGAGAGCCTGCAGATCATCCAGAGGGTGCAGATTGAACTGTTGCATGCGCTGCTTGGACGAGAGCTTGATTTCATGGTGGGCGTTACGGACAGCTATGATGTGTTAAGCGGACTGAAGCAACGCGTGCTCTTCCGGGAATGTTTGCACGTCATTGCCCGTACAGGGCACCCTTTGTTTCCGAAGCCTGAGCTCAGTTGGGCAGACTTGGTCGCCTTCCCATGGGTATCGCCACCGGCTGGACGATACAACACGCTGCTTGAAGACGTTCTGAAGAATGAGGGCCTTTCATACCCTGTCTCAAATACGGTATCGTCTTCCATCTCGATGCTGAAATCCCTTGTAGCAAGCAGCGACAGCCTCGCCCTGCTCCCCCGCCACGCCGCTTTGGCTGAAATTCGCGAAGGTTCGCTGGACTGTCTGCCAATTTCATCACCGCATCTGAAACGAAGTATCGCCTTGTTTATGCGCGAGGGCTACGAGATGCAGCCCGCCCACCGCGACCTACTCGAAGACGTCCGGTCTGTCGGTACGGAAATATCGCGCCAGTGCGAAAATGTTCAGTTGATGTGAAGTCGTTAGCTTCGTCACGCCAGGTTAAGGCGGCTTCAAGATGATGACCTGATCCTTTTGCCCGCCGCCATCCAAAATCCTCGCTAGTTGGGTCAAAGCCTGCAAATTGTCGCGGCGCAATTTTAGCTTCGCCGATCACCGCGCATAACTTTGTCGAGACCAGTTCCCTGTTTCGAAATGGGCTTCCGCGTAGGGTAGAATCTCCGCTTATACCACCCACCGACAAAGCTTGATTCCATCTCGCTTCTTGAAAGCGTGTCTGATCCAATGCGAGTGGCTGCTCCTCAGCCCGGGATGGCTGTCCAGGGTAGGATCGGCACATTCAATACCGCGAAGGCTGGTGGCATATCAAACCAAGATCCCGACGCGACACTACCGGAACAATAGCATTCGAAAGACGGAACGACGACCGATGTCTGATATCTCCTTGACCCCTTCCAGTAACCAGCGCCTTGTAGGGCGGCGAATTGTCATTACGGGCGCCGCCTCGGGAATTGGGCGCGTCACGGCGAGCCTCTTCATGGAGGAAGGCGCAAAGGTGATCCTTTTGGATCGAAACGCTGGTGCATTGGAAACCACCTTTGGTGGCCGAGACGGCGTCATTGCCGAAGTTGACATTACCAAAGAAGACCAAGTCACAGCTGCGATCAATCAGGCCGCCGAGAAAATCGGCGGAATTGACGGGGYGATCAACGCGGCTGGTATCATGATGACCGGTCCGACGGCTGAGATCACTCCGAAAATCTGGCGTCAGGTGCTCGATGTAAATCTGTCGGGAAGTTTCTTTGTCATCCAAGCGTGCCTGCCATGGCTGAGACGCAATGAGATATCGACGGTTGTCAACATAGCATCTGGTGCAGGTTTGCTCCCCAATGCACCTGGGTTGGCCGCATATGCAGCCTCGAAAGGTGGTGTGATTGCGCTAACCAAAGCCCTGGCTGCGGATCTGGCGCCGGCTATCCGCGTCAATTGCGTTTGTCCCGGCATGGTCGATACGCCGATGGCTGATGGCTTCCGTACGAATGTCGGTAACTATGCCTTGAAGCGGATCGCCGATCCCGCTGAAATCGCTAGAGCAATGCTGTTTCTGACATCGCCTGATTCATCCTATGTCACCGGAGCTACGTTGGCAGTTGATGGCGGCCGAACATTCCACTGATGGAAAATAATGAGGCTTCGACATGACGCTTAAACGTGGCTTCACACTTCCTGGTTGACGCCTCACGCTCATTTGAACCATTTCATCGTGCACGATCGCTTGGTTGCTCCTATGGTGTCTGCTGTCACGCGCGGTGCCGATCACAAATAACCGATCTGGTTTCTTCAGGTGAGGACACCCCTCGGGATTGATCGGCAATGTCACGAGGTCCCCGCTTCGCCGTGTCTCGGTGTTTTCGGTGACCAAATCAGCATTGGAGACTTGGAGCCGGCGGATGTTTCCGCAGATTCATGAGAGAGGATAGTGAATATGCCGCGTATAACATTGGGGGCACTTCTCATCGCCGTCGGACTGGGCGGACCTGCAGCGGCAGAACAACGTATCGTGATCTCGTCGAATTGGGGGCAGGTCACTGCCGAGTTGGCGACCAATAGTGCGGCGAAAGCTCTGGTACAAATGTTGCCATTGACGATCGAGATGGACGACCACCTGCGGCAAGAAAAGACGGGCAATTTGCCTTCGCCCCTGCCTGCAGCCTCGCGTCAGCGCGATTTTTCAGCGGGCACTCTTGGCCTATGGAGTTCTGGCGATTTCGTGATCTACTATCGGGATGGACAAGTCCCGCAGCCCGGGATCGTCATCCTGGGAAAGGTGACAGGCGATGTGTCCATATTTGATCGGCCTGGGTCTGTTACAGTGAAGATCGAGTTGGCCAAATAGCGGGTTGTGCGGAGCATACTTCGGCGCAAAATCGAAAAGCAGCCCTGACCGCGCCCGGAGGCCGTCGCAGAGGTCTGTTCTCCCATTCCAGCCTTCAGCCTAGCGATGGGACTGGAATCGCCCCTCTGAGCCCCGACACCAGCTGGAAGCCTGGTGCTGCCGCCAATTCAGCCACCAAGCGGTCCGTGAAAATCGCGACGCGACGGCTCTTGCCAAGGGTGCCGGGTGCACGCACGAGGAAGAGTTGCTTGGTGGCGATGGGATATGCCGGAAGGACTTCTTCGATGACTCCTGCCTCGAGTTGAGTGTGTACGAAGAACCGAGGAAGGGCGGCTATGCCGAGTTGGTTTTGTACGGCGTGAAGCATCAGATCGGGCATTTGCGCGGCAAACGCTATGGTAATCGGCGCTTGGCCCCCATTGGCGAGCGGCAGGAACTTTTCATCCGGGTCGTCTTTGTATTGAACATAGTCCAGCTTAGCGAGGTCGTCCAAATTCTTCGGGCGGCCTGTCCGATCCAAATAGGCAGGCGACGCGATAAGCACTTGCTCAATCTCTGCAAGCTTTCGTATGGAGCCTTCGGCTGGGCCAATACGACAAGCTCGGATCTCCAGATCATAGGGGTTCTTGGCAAAATCCTGAATTTGATCGCTCGCCTTCAGGTCAATCCTGAGCTTCGGGTAAATGCGCCGCAAATCTGCGAGAACCGGCACAAGAACAGTTTGAGCGATCAACGAAGGACATGCCACGCTCAGGCGGCCCTCCTCCGAAGACTGCAAGGCGAACATGGCCTCATTCATTTGAGCTAATTGAGCAAGTACCTGCTCCGCATGTGTTGCGGCAATCTGGCCTGCCTCGGTCAATCTTACGCCGTTGCGTCCTCGCACCACGAGTTCGACGCCATAGAGCTGTTCCAACGCGGCAATCTGCTGGCTGACAGCGGGCTGTGTAATGTTCAAACGTCGTGCCGCGGCAGAAAGCGATCCGTCTTGCGCGGCGGCCATAAGAGATCGAAGGCCAGAAATATTATCCATAAGTATACCTTATGCCTTCCATAAACGCTTCGGGAATGTCCATCCAGTTCTCATAGCGCTAGTTATAGCCAAATTCATCGACGTACAAGGGATTGCGATCAATGACAGTCAACCGAAGAAAATTCCTCAGCGTGGCGGCGTTGGTTCCTGCTGCGCTGACGGCGCCCTCCGTATTGCGATTAAGTGGTACTGCATCTGCCCAGGACGCGGCCGCCAAGCCAATCCAAAGCCCGATGGTCATGCGGCGCAGGATCGGTGAGATCGAAGTTTTTGCCCTCATGGACGGATATGGAACTTTTCCCAATGGGATGTTTCCGTCCTTCGAGGTGAAAGCGGGCGAAGCTGCAGCCAAGTTAGCGCACAAATCTTTTGATCCGGCCACGTTCAGCATCGGCATCAATGCCTATCTCATCAAGACGAAGGACCGGATCGTTGCCGTGGACGCCGGCGCTCCGGCGGCAATGGGGCCCACGGTGGGCGGTTGGGCGCGCGCTTTGTCCGCAATCGGCGTTGCCCCCGAGCAGGTCGATACAATGTTCGCGACGCAYATTCACGTCGATCATGTCGGCGGCCTGACCGACCCTTCAACAGGCTACAAGGTTCTGCCGAATGCGCCGCTCGTCGTGTCGGAAGCCGAATGGAAATTCGTCCATGACGATGCGATCTACGCGCAGCAGAGCAAGGACTTCCAGGCCTATTGGGATGTCTCGCGCGCGATGGTGAAGCCCTATGACGGAGTGAAATTGTTGATCCAACCGGGCGCTGAGATCGCGCCTGGGCTGACCACCGTCGCCTTGCCGGGCCACACACCTGGGCATCTCGGCCTGCGTATCGACAGCGGCAAAGAGAGCTTGTTGATCTGGGGCGATATCATTCACGGTACAGCCTTCCAGTTTACTCGACCGGATTGGTCCTTCGCCCTTGATGCCGATCAGGCCAAAGCAGCGCAAACCCGGAAGGCCATCCTGGACATGGTTACCGCGGACGACATGATGGTGGCGGGGATGCATCTTGATTTCCCCGGCTTTGGCTTTGTCGAGCGCGACAATGGAGCCTATCGCTTCGTCGCAGCACCGTACGACTACCGCGCATAATGCGCTGTCAATTCAGCTCACACACCGAAGACCCTGAAATCTTCGGCTCTCTAGCAAAGAAGTTTGGAACTCGCCATGACAGTCTATCAACAAACGTTCCCTCTAAACCGTGAAACCGCAATTCCCGCCGTGGGCTTTGGGACTTACCTGATTTCCCAGGAGGACGCCAAGGAAGCCGTGCGCGCTGCGATCTTAAACGGGTATCGTCACATTGATACGGCCGAAGTCTACGAAAACGAAGAATCGGTGGGCGCCGGCATCCGTGCCGGCATCGCCGAGGCAGGACTCGCCCGCGAAGACATTTTCGTGACCACCAAACTCTGGCAAGGCCACGCGGCCTGGGGTCAGAAACTGAAGAACGAAGAAGAGACCGTTGCCGCCTTCAACGGCAGTTTGGAACGACTTGGCCTCGACTACGTCGATCTCTATCTGATACATGCTCCGCATGGCGGCGCCGAGCGGTTGAACCAATGGCGCGGGCTCCTGGAGATCAAGCGCCTTGGCAAGGCCCGAAGCATTGGTGTTAGCAACTATAGCGAAAAGCACCTTGAGGAGATCAAGGCCGCCGGTCTTCCCCTGCCGGACGCCAACCAGATCGAGCTCCATCCCTGGTCGCAAAAACCGGAACTCCTCGCCTACATGAAAGAAAATGGCATCGCACCGATCGCCTATAGCAGTCTCGCGCCGCTATCGACCTGGCGGGCGCAGCCAGGCCAAGACAGCGCCAAGACCGAGGCGATGAAGATCAGCGATGGCGTCCTTGCCGCGATGGCTGCAAAGTACGGTGTCACCGAAGCTCAGCTGCTTTTGCGTTGGGGGGTGCAGAACGGTTATGCCGTTCTGCCAAAGAGTCTCAATCCCGAGCGTATGCGGCAAAACATCGATCTCGGCGGATTCGTTATCGATGCGGCAGACCTCGCTTCGCTGAAAGCGATGGATCGAGGCGATGGCATTGCATGGTCGATTGGAGATCCTACGCACACCGACTAGAAGAGCGCATGGCCCTGACGCGGTCGCTCGGTGTTCGTGGACATGCCTATCCCCCGCTCAGTGGTTGAGCGAACTGCGTCGCCGCTATCCCACTTGCGATCGGCGACGCAAATATCCCCGATTTCCAAAATTGACACATGGGGATCGCCGGCGTGGAAAGTGCCTGATCAGGGGGCGGACCATTGTCGGAAACGGCTCAGTGGCAAATGAAGCTCGCCGCAGACCGTTCGTCGCCGCCTTTGTAGATGGCCGTCTGTGGATAGGCACAAATCGGTTGGGAGCGCTGTCTTGTGTCCCCAAGAAGCACGCCCTTGCCAATCATCTGCGCTGGGGCGACGCCTCGGTCAGTCCACTCCTCCAGTGCCGATAGAGGGTCAATATCTTCCAGTGCAGACCCCCCACCGCAATGCGTCATGCCCGGTACCATGAACAGACGAGCAAAGTTTGAGGTCTGAGCGCCCATGTCTCGCTGAAGCCGACGATACCAATCACGAATGTCATTTGCAGAAAATACAGGATCTGACACGCCCTGGACGATCAACAACTTCCCTCCCAACTGCGCATAAGTCGTAAGGAAAGTGGCATCAGCGTCATTAATTGCAGCGGTCTGACTGATCCTCGCAACATCATGATCGAAGTCGAAAGCCAAAACGTCAAAATCCGGATTGTAGGGCGTCATGAAATAGTCGCGAAGGGCAGCAGCTCCCATTGTGAAGGCGATGGCATTGGGCTTTCCGGTCTGCGAGGTCCCCAATTTCCACATGCGCCAGCCTGGCGTGTTGATTGCTGCGTCCCAAGGCCAACTGGCATAGACATTCTCGCCCCGGCTGTTCTTGGCTCCGGCAAACACCGTTTGCAAGACGCCGACTTTCGCCTCCGACAAACACTCCTTCGTCGATCCTGGCTGACATTGTAACGTAACAGGCCTGAAATCGCATTGCTCCCAACCATTGATGACACCGTCTTTCAAACCATCCCATCCGTCACATTGTTGGGTGATCGCCTGACTAACAAGGTCGAGCTCGCGCGGCGTAAAGGCATTGGCGACGATTTTCTCGCCCAACGCATTTACCGGCGCGACCCGCATGAATTGCTGACTGTCCCATGCTTCGCCGACGGCGGCGTATGACAGCCGGAACCCAGGATTGCCCGCGACGATGCCATCAAATTCTGTCGGATAGCGCTGCGCCGCCATCATTGCTTCGCGGCCGCCGTTTGAGCAGCCCATGAAATAGGATTTGCGCGGATGCGCGCCGTAAAAGAGGTTGATCAATTGCTTTGCAACGCTCGTGACCTGGCCTGTTGACCCGTAGGCATAGTCAAGGCGTGCCTGTTGGTCCTGTGCAAAACTGGTGTCAGTAGCCTGGTGGCCGCCGTCTTGACTGACCACGGCATAACCACGGACGAGCGCAGGCGCCGCAGTGGAGCCCTGAAAGGGAATACTGCCCAGTGCCGGGGCTAAGAAGCCGTCCGTTCCACCACCACCTTGAAACAGGAATTTGCTGTTCCACGCCTCCGGAAGACGCAGCTCAAACCCTATTCCGTATCCCTTGCCGTTCACTCCTGCGCGCGCGTTGATCACACCCCGAACTAAACATAGCGCGCCAACTTGGCTGTTTTTGTTCGTAGAGCCGGTTATTGCTGAAGTGCCATCCGGTGCAAGCACCTGCGGTCGATGCCACTCTGCCAGCTCGATGCTTGCGTTGGGAAGGGTCGCCTGAGAGAGAGCGGCGCATGCAACTGGCCGAGGCGCGATCTCGGCCCCAATTCGATCTTCCGCATGAGCCGGCGCGAGAGCCATTAGGAGAGCTCCCAACGAAAAAGCGACACGTTTTGCATTACATTGGTTCACTGGTCACCGCTTTTACGTCGTTGTGATTTTGTGATCTGGATGTTCAATCATTCGGCTTGCGCAACACATTGAGGGGGAGGACCAAGCTTAACACTGCCGCGCGATAGTTGCGCAGCAGTGGTAAGGTTGGCGCGGCCGAGGGGATCTCGGTCGCGCCAAGAAGGCTCTGCGCTATGCAGACAGATGCTGGTCGAAAAATCCCTGCAACTTATCCCACGGGATCAAGTTGACCCTGTCGTAGAGATCCACGTGTCCGGCATTGTCTACGACATGGAGCTCTTTAGGTTCTGAT
Source organism: Rhizobium sp. P1_E1 (assembly GCF_056406015.1). NCBI lineage: Bacteria > Pseudomonadati > Pseudomonadota > Alphaproteobacteria > Hyphomicrobiales > Rhizobiaceae > Rhizobium > Rhizobium sp. P1_E1. The sequence goes on from NZ_JBFUAY010000103.1 coordinate 12,434, forward strand.
GCCTTCGCGTAGGCTTGTTCACTGAAAACGCGCGAATGGGCATGATCACCCGTCACGAAGAGAAGGGGACRGGGCGAGATCCAGGCCAGTTTGTCAAACGACCAGAACAGGGTCATCGGTGCATTGCTCGTGCGCGCCATGGCTGTCGTCGATCGTGGATGCTGGCCGCGCGGTGTGCGGTAGTAGTCAAAGAACTCGCGCGCGATTGGATTCGAGTCTGCAGTAACCACCTCGGGGGTCCCGACCGCCATCATTCGTTCTGCACCATCGACCTCGGCCCAACGCTGAACAGAAATTTCCTTCAGCTGCGACTTGAGTGCGTCGAGATCGAGATTTTCTGCCAGCCCCTGGCGTTGACCTTGTCCAATGTCGTACATGCTCACGGTTGCGACAGCTTTAATGCGGGGGTCGATCTCGGCCGCAGCCAGGCTGAAGCCTCCGCTGCCGCATACGCCGATGATGCCGATGCGTTCGCGATCCACGAAAGGTTGCTGACCGAGATAGTCGACGGCTGCCAGAAAGTCTTCGACAAAAGCTTCCGCCGAGGCGGTGAAATGCGGCTGGCCGCCGCTCTCGCCGTTGTAAGAGGCGTCGTGCGCTATCGTAACAAAACCGCGCTCCGCCATGGTCTGCGCGTAAAGGCCGGATGTTTGCTCTTTGACCCCGCCATAAGGATGACCGACAACCAACGCGGCATGGCGTTGCGAACGATCAAGGCTCTTTGGCACATAGACGTCGGCTACAAGCAAAATGCCGAGCTTGTTCATGAATGACACTTTTTGGTGGTCAACTTTGTCACTTTTCGGGAAGGTCTTGTCCCACGTCTCCGCGGCTTGCGCCTCTGTCGTCATATCCGACATCGAAATTACTCCAATGGCAGCGGCGGTCAGGCCGGTGAGCTTCAGCAGGCTCCGCCGGTCGACTGACAAAAATTTAGCGTCCTGCGACGGGACGTTTTGGGGGTCGTTCTCGCTCATATTAGTCTCCTTGTCATTCGTGTTTGCACAATCAGGGATTGCGCAAATACGGTTCAAAACATCTGTTATGGGCGGTTGGGCCAGCATTGTCGCTCACCGCATGCCCGCCGTCTTGGGCGGCTTTCCGCCAGCTGTGCTGCCGAAGGGAAAACCGACATCAGGCCTGCGATGGCGGTATAGAGACCGGACATGGAAACGATCTTGCTGCCGCTTTCCCACGGGCGCGCATGCCGTCCGCAGGACGATGAAGAGCGTTGCGTCGCCCTCTCCTCTTGTAAGGCAATAACGCCTCGATTGCGATCAGCGGTTCCGATGTGTCCATAGAGACTATATAGCGAACACACGATCCATTGATTAGATGGGCAATCCTGCTAACATTTATTCACTGAGGAATTAATCACGCGTCAACTCTTGCTTAGCACGCACCCTGAGCAGGTTCCCCGCGCCGCGTTCAAAACATCGAGAGCTTGGCCGCAGCCGTGCCGGATTTTTGCTATCGCAAGAAATTTGGGGCTGATTGCCTCAATGAATTCATGAACAAGCTTTTTAGAAGGCAACAAATGCGCAACGAGGACTACAACGAGCTCTTTTGGTTTACAGTCGTAGCCGAGGAGCGAAGCTTCACGCGCGCCGCAGCCATGTTGGGTGTTTCCCAGTCAGCCGTAAGCCATGCGATCCGGCGTTTGGAAGAGCGCGTTGGGCTGCGGCTATTGACTCGGACCACTCGAAACGTTGCTCCGACAGATGTAGGTGAAAAATTCCTGCAGGCTATCCGGCCGAGGCTCGATGAGCTGAGTGCAGATGTCGCAGATTTGATGCGCTTTCGAGACATACCTTCCGGAACAGTTCGCATAAATCTTGGGGACTACGCGCTGGAGAGTGTTGTTTGGCCAAAGCTTCGAAATGTTCTCAAGGAGTATCCCGATATCAATGTCGAGTTCTTCTGCGACAACGGGATCAGCAACATAATAGAGGAGCGCTTCGACGCCGGGGTAAGATTAGGTGAACGCCTGGACAAGGACATGATCGCTGTCCGGATAGGCGGAGATTGGCGTCTCGTGGTCGTGGGGTCTCCTGACTACTTCGAACGCTATCCCCACCCGACCCAGCCAGAGCACCTGATGGATCAATGTTGCATCAATTCACGCCAGAGTTCTTCGGGCGGTCTTTACGCTTGGGAATTCGAGAAGGACGGTCGCCAAACGCGGGTTCGCGTCAATGGTACCCTCACCTTCAATCATTCTCCCTCGATGATCGATGCCGCGCTGAACGGGTACGGCTTAGCTTATGTTCCTGAGAGCCTTGTCGCCGAGCACATTGCGCAAGGTCGACTGATCCTTGTTCTCGGCGACTGGTGCCCGCTCTTCGAAGGATACTTTATCTACTACCCTAACCGCCGGCAGATGAGCCCCGCATTGTCCGTGATTGTCGATGCTCTTCGCTACAAGCCGGGCTGATTTTCCGAAAGGTCACCCACTAATTTGACGGGACTGCAAGCCCAGATAAGCTGCGATGCCTATGGCCTGAGGGCTGAGGGCTGAGGGCTGAGGGCTGAGGGCCGATAATAACGCCATGGCGACGTTACCATCGAGCGCTTTCCATTTATCATCCTGTGCATAACGGCAAACGGAAACCGCCCCTAGTTCCGCGCCTCGGCTCACCCTAGCTTGTATGCCATTCGCCAAGAGCCTTGGCGGTGTGGCGAGGCCTGTCACGCCGCTCTTACGCAAATTCATGCACGACCCTTCGATGGCGTCGCTTTGACGCACTGACGTCGCGATTTCGGCACGTTCTTCAAACGCTACAAATGTTTCGAAAGGAAACCAGATGGCCGGTCCCTGCGGCAACAGCAAAGTGGAGGACTTGAGCGAGGACGAGCGCTTACTGGTGACCGACATGCCTGAATTGGCCGTCCTGTCGCAGTCACGTCGAGACTTCTTGGTGCATACCGCAGCGGGTAGTCTTGGTGTCTTCGCCGCTGATCTTCTGGCCACTGAGCAAGCGCTGGCTCAGGTTGAATTTCCCGCGCATGCAGCATCTGCTCCGGTCACGGGGCAGCACGTCGTGCAGGTCACGTTCAACCTCAATGGCGGTTCGCAAACAATGAACGTCGATCCGAGGGTTGTTCTGGTCGATGCACTGCGCGAAGGCCTTGCGTTGACAGGCACGAAGAAGGGATGCGATCAGGGCCAATGTGGAGCTTGTACGGTTCTCGTTGACGGCCAGCGGGTCCTATCGTGTCTGACGCTCACCGCGGGTCTGGAGGGTCGAAGTGTCACCACGATCGAAGGCATTGCTCAGGAAGATCAGCTGCATCCCGTCCAGGCAGCTTTCATCAAGCATGACGCATTCCAATGCGGCTATTGCACACCTGGCCAGATTTGTTCGGCCGTTGGCATGCTGGCAGAGGCGCAGCGTGGTCACGTCAGCCACGTCACCGAGAATGTCGCCATCCCAGCCTCGCGTCTTTCGGATGATGAGATCCGTGAGCGCATGAGTGGGAATATCTGCCGATGCGGGGCTTACCCTGGAATCGTTGCTGCGGTCCAGGAGGTTCATTCTGGCCGTCGAGCCGCTCAGCTCTGGGAATTTGCCCCGCAAACAAGATTTGCAAGCGCAACAAAGGAGACCGGCCATGAGACCGTTTGAATATGTTCGCGTGGATAACACAAGCTCGCTGGCAGACCTCACAGCAATCACCTCCAATGCGAAGTTCATGGCTGGCGGAACAAATCTGCTGGATCTTATGAAGGAGGACGTCGAACGCCCAGCTCGTGTGGTCGATATTTCTGGCCTGCCATTGAAGCAGATCCAACGGATCCATTCCGGCCTCTCCCTAGGCGCTCTGGCAACCAACACGGAGACTGCGAACCACCCGCTGGTTCGTGAAAATTATCCACTCCTGACGCAAGCAATCCTCGCTGGGGCCTCGGGCCAACTGCGCAATATGGCGACCAATGGTGGCAATCTGCTCCAGCGAACCCGCTGTAATTACTTCTACGATACGGCAATGCCCTGCAACAAGCGCGATCCCGGGAGCGGATGCGGCGCGCGGGAGGGCTTGAATAAGATCCACGCTATCTTCGGTTGGAGCGAATCCTGTGTCGCCACCTATCCAGGCGATATGGCAAATGCCTTGCACGCCCTCAACGCAATCGTTCGGCTACGCGAACCGAACGGCGGTGAGCGCCAGGTCCCGATTGCCGATTTCCATCGTCTGCCAGGGGAAACCCCGGAGCAAGACACAAATCTAAGACAAGGCGAACTGATCGTTGCCATTGAGCTGCCGGTCTCAGCCGCAGCCTTTTCAGGTCATTCCTATTACCTGAAGGTTCGGGACCGGGCCTCATACGCCTTTGCTATGGTTGCCGTCGCAGCCGCTTTGGACATTGATGGCGACACCATCCGACAAGCACGCGTGGTTCTTGGCAGTGTTGCTCACATGCCTTGGCGCGCCGTGGAAACAGAGGCCATTCTCGTCGGGCAGCGGCTCGACCCGGCGCTGTTCCAGCGTGCGTCCTTGGCGGCGTTCCAGAATGCCCGTCCATTGAAGCACAACGCCTATAAAGTTGAGCTTGGCCAGCGTGCGGTCGCGCGCGCGCTGATGCGCGCCGCGCATTTTGCCTGAGCGTGAGGAGAACTCTTGACACGTCACCTGGGAAAAGAGACGCCTCGCGTCGACGGAATTGCCAAGGTCACCGGGAGAGCGAAGTACGCGGCTGAATTCCAAGTCCCGCATCTTGCCTATGGCTTTCTCGTTATGAGCAGCATCGCAAGGGGTCGTATTTCGGCTATCGATACGCAGGCGGCACAGGCGGCCGACGGCGTGATCCAAGTCTTTACCCATCTCAACGCCGGCCGCTTAGGCCCAGCTCAATCGCCTGGCGGGCCGCCGCAATGGGCTTGGCCATTGCAGTCCGACAGGATCTTCTTCAACAACCAGCCGATCGCGCTGGTCGTTGCCGAAACCTACGAACAAGCGCGCTATGCTTCCCGTCTCGTCAAGGTTTCGTACGAGCCCGAACCTCACGAAACAGACCTGTACAGGGTCCTGGACCGTGCCGAACCTGATCCCCGCACGGCGAGCAGACGCGCCAAAGGTAGTCCGGACGCTGCAATGAAGACCGCTCCTGTGAAAATCGAGGCTGAGTACCGAATACCGATCGAGCACCATAATCCGATCGAGCCGCATGCCGCCATCGCATTTTGGGAGGGAGATCGACTGACGATTTTCGACAAAACCCAGGAAGTGTATGGCGTGCGGAACCATCTCGCCGAAGGACTTGGCGTGCCTACGGAACACATTCGTGTCATCTCGCCATTCGTCGGTGGTGCGTTCGGCGCGTCGCTGAAACCAAACTACTATCCATCACTGACAGCCATGGCGGCGCGGGAGTTGAGGCGTCCAGTCAAGATCGCCTTTACCCGTGCCCAGATGTTTACCGGACACGGATATCGCCCCTCTACGTTCCAGAAGGTCACATTGGGTGCGGACGAAGACGGCAAGCTCGAAGCAATAATTCACGAGGCTTATCACAACACGTCGTCTTTCGAGGACTTCTCGGACGCCACGACGGGCGTAACCCGGCAGATGTACGCGTGCACGCATATTTCAAATCCATTGAAAGTCGCACGGACCGACCTTGCCACGCCAACGTGGATGCGGGCACCAGGCGCCGTGAGCGGTATGTTTGCCTTGGAAAGCGCGATGGATGAATTGGCCTACGCAGTTAACATCGATCCCCTAGAACTGAGATTTATCAACTACGCAGACGTCGATCCCGAAACCGGCAAGCCATTCTCCAGCAAGGCTCTTCGCGAGTGCTACCAACTTGGCGCTGAAAAATTTGGGTGGGCAGACCGCAATCCTGAACCGCGCTCCATGCGCGATGGCCCTCTACTGGTTGGCTGGGGAATGGCGTCGGCGGTATGGGGCGCCGCACAACAGCCGGCAAGTGCGCGCGTAACCTACAGAGCAGAAGGTACTGCCAGTGTTGCGAGCGCTGCGAGCGATATCGGGCCCGGCACCTATACCGTCATGACCATGATTGCCGCCGAATATCTAGGTCTTGGCTTGGAACAGGTAACGTTTGAACTCGGTGATACCCAGATGCCTCGAGCACCCGCACAAGGCGGCTCCTGGACGACGTCGAGTGTCGGCTCGGCAATTCATGGAGGTGCACTCGCCATAACAGCAAGGCTTCTCGATCTCGCAAATCGCGAGCCTGGCTCCCCCTTGCAGGGTTTAGTCGCGGCCGACGTAGAAATGCTTGACGGTCGCGTCAGGCAAAAGAGCGACCCATCCCGATACGTCGAAATCCGCGAGACAATGCACCGGGCAGGCATCGACGAGATCACCGAGAACTATGACGCCGAGCCATCGCGTGAACGAGAGAATTACACCTCCCTCGCCCATGGTGCGCAGTTCGTAGAAGTGAAGGTCGATCCCAATCTGGGCACTGTCAAGGTTACTCGCGTGATTGCGGTCGCTGCATGTGGCAAGATTCTCAATCCACTCGCATCCCACAGCCAGGAAATTGGCGGTGTCGTATGGGGGATTGGAATGGCGTTGGAAGAGGCGACCGAACTGGACCACCGCTACGGTCGCATCATGAACGCAAACCTTCAACACTACCATGTGCCAGTAAACGCTGACGTCCACTCAATCGAGACAATCTTCGTGGAGGAAGAGGACATGATCGTCAATCCTCTGGGTGTGAAGGGTATGGGCGAACTCGGGATGGTTGGCATCCCCGCTGCCATCGCGAATGCAGTGTTCCATGCGACAGGAAGGCGCATCCGGGACCTCCCGATCACCCCCGACAAGCTTTTGTAGCACGTCAAGTCAAAGCCGTGTGGCGTCAAGATCCCGCGGCGTCCCTCTCAAAATGATCGATCGAATACGATCAGCACAGGAGAGAACGTCCCGCCCCGCAAAGCATGTTTCAGGCCAGTGATGTCTAGCCTGAAACCAAAGCCGTCTTGTTGGAACTCCCTGCCCAACGAAAATCATAAGCCACGATGTGTCCGATGGTCTGCGTCCAACAAGAACATTCAATTCAGCAAGCCACGGCGCGTCGATTGTAAGCCCACGGTGAAAGCCGTCTTGCGATGACGGGCTACTGACTGGCAGTCCTAGTGGTAACGCTAGGAGTAGTCATATGACGAAGCATCCAATTGAGGTGATCACGTCCGTAGAGCGCCGTCGGCGCTGGTCACGCGAGGACAAAGAGCGCCTCGTCGCTGCCTGCTTTGAGC
>NZ_JBFUAY010000104.1:0-19434 GCF_056406015.1 Rhizobium sp. P1_E1
CCATCATCTCCAAGATCCTCGCCATCCCCTGCTTCCGCTCGATCCTTGAAGCGTTTCTCGCGAGCCGTCGCTTCTTTGCGACGCTCGGCTTCATTGAGGGAGATGACCCCTTTTTCGCGCTGGGCCTTGAGGTCGGCAATGTCTTTCAACAGGCGTTGGAAGTCCGGATCGCTGCCAACCCGCGCATCATGGCGGCTTTGCAATGTCGGCAGCAGCGTCGTGACAGTGTCAGCGGGCGTGTAGTTCGCGGGCTTGATCTCAGCCCACGGCAGCGCATTGTCATAACTGGTCTCCCCGAAAACAGTCGGATCGGACAGTCCCGGCAAGCCGATATCAGGCGTCACGCCGCGCAGCTGCGTCGTACCGCCGTTGACCCGGAAAAACTGGGCAATTGTCACTTTCAGCTCCCCGAACTCGGGTTTGCTGTTGCGGACGATCTGGTCAAGATCGATGACGGTTTGAACGGTGCCCTTGCCGAAACTGGGTTCACCGACGATTACGCCTCGACCGTAGTCCTGGATTGCCGCGGCAAAAATCTCCGAAGCCGACGCCGAGCCGCGATTGATCAGGACACCCATCGGACCTGTCCAGACAGGCGCTGCAAACTCAGCACTTTTAACCTCGATCTTGCCGTCGCTGCGACGTTGCTGAACGACCGGTCCATTGCCGATGAAGAGACCGGTCAAATCAATTGCCTCGTCCAATGAACCGCCGCCATTGTTGCGCAGGTCAATGAGAACGCTGTCGACCTTTTCCTGCTTCAGTTCGTCGAGAAGCTTGGCGACATCGCGGCTTGCGCTTTTGTAATCCTTGTCGCCTTTGCCCTTGGCTTCAAAATCCTCATAGAATACCGGCAGCGTGATGATCCCGATTTTACGCGTGGCGTCGCCCGCCTTCACGGACAGCACAGTCTTCCTGGCGGCCTGCTTGTCGAGACTGATTTTATCGCGCACCAGGCTGATGACGCGGTGCGTGCCATCTGCTCCGGCATCTGCCGGCAGGATGTCCAGCCGCACGACGGAGCCTTTTTTTCCGCGTATCATCTGCACGACTTCATCAAGGCGCGTGCCCACCACTTCCTTGATCGCCCCATCCTTGCCTTGACCAACACCGGTAATGCGGTCTCCGACCGCGAGCTTGCCGGACAGTTGCGCCGGCCCGCCAGGCACGAGCTCACGGATCGTCGTGTAGTCGTCGCGTTCCTGCAGCACAGCTCCGATACCAAACAGCGAAAGCTTCATCGAGACATTGAAGTCGGCTGAAGCGGCCGCGCCGAAATAGTCCGTGTGCGGATCGATCGACGTCGAATAGGCGTCCATGAACGACTGGAACACGTCGTCGCTTTTGAACTTGTAGGCGCGCTCGAGTGTGTTTTCGTAACGTTTGTCGAGCGTTTCGCGAATAGCCGTGTCGGTTTTGCCGCCGAGCTTCAGCCGCAACCAGTCGCTTTTGACGCGTTTGCGCCAAAGCTCATTGCTTTCGGCTTCCGACTGCGACCACGGCGCTTTATCGCGCAGCACCGAATAATTTTCCTGCGTACTGAAATCGAAGCCCTGCTTCAGCAGGCTGCGCGCGTAGTTCATGCGGTCGACAACGCGCTGTTCATAGGCGTTGAAAATCGCAAACGGGATCTTCAAGTCCTTCCGTTCTATCGCATCGTCGATCTCGTTGCGATCTGACATAAACCTGTCGATATCCGCTTGCAGGAAGAGCATGCGGTCCGGATCAAGTGACTTGATGAACCCATCCATGATCCTGGCCGACAAGGCGTCGTCGAGTGGAACGGGCTTGTAGCTATACCGCGAAAGAAATTGTGCGCTCAACTCAGCGGCTTGCGCCTGTCGCTTTAGCGGCGCCAAAACAGGCGGTGATGCGACTTCAGCATATGCGGACTGTGCAATTGCAAGAAATGCACCAAGGAAAACGTAGGCTATGCGCATGCAGCGTTGATCCAATTCTTTATGCCTGATGTCGATGTGCGATCTATGTGACGCAATCATGGTTTTTTGGCAACCAAGTGGCAAACGATGGTTTGCAAAGCCGCGGAAACATATCCGGCGCGTGGTCGGCGTCTCCGCAGCCGGCGCTCAATCCGCCTGCACGTCTTGCCAGGAGTCGAATGTCGCAGCCTGACCACGACGGTGTCCGCTGCGGTCGACGAGATCCCAGACGATGGCTTTCTCGATATAGAAACGCCGTCCTGACTTGGCGATGCGAAGTCCGCGGTAGTCGGCGATAAAGCCGTTGGCCGCTACGGCATTCAACAACCTGTCACGTTCCGCGCGATCGGGTGCCTCCGCCGAAAGACGCGATGGCAAAGTGATGAACTCGTCCCACGAATATTCAAAGCAGGCCTGAGCAGCGCGGTTTGCGTAGATGAAGCGCGGATCGGCGTCAGTGTTGTGGGCAAGGACAACCGCCGGCGACTGCTCGTAAAGCCATTCGGCACCCTGGCCCTTGGGCGTCAGGCTGCGTCCTACGCTTCGTTCGAAGCTTTCCGCCATCAGTGCGTAAAATTCGAGATCGTAAGACGAGTCGAGGCCGGCGTCGGTATAGTTGGCAGTCATGCTGCCCATCCTGAATTGCGGCGAGAGATCTTGAAGTGATCTTCTCGCTTGAAAAGGGGCTACAAAATCCTTTTGCGCTACAGAAAGTGCAAGCTCAAATGCGACCCGGTCAAGCCCGGCGATCGGGACTTCAGGCGTCGTCCTGCAGGTAGCGCTCCGCGAGCCTAGCCCACATGGCCGCACCTACCGTCAGGCTGGCATCGGCGAAGTCATATTTGGGGCTATGCAGGATGGCGGAATTCATGCCGTTGCCGAGGCGCAGGAAGCTGCCCGGCTTGTGCTCGAGAAAGTGCGAAAAATCTTCGCTGCCGGGAATGAGCGGGCACGTCGCGACCTTGTCTTCGCCGATCAGTTCTGCCGCAACGATGCGGGCAAAATCCGTCTCGGCAGGKGAGTTGACGACGACAGGATTGCCGCGATCGTAGTCGATCTCGATCGAAGCATTGTGACCCTCGGCCACCGCGCGGGCTAGCTTCGTGATGCGTTCCTGCAGGAGATCGCGAATGCCAGGCTCGAAGGAGCGCACGCTCAATGCGAGCTTGGCATATTCCGGAATGACGTTGACGGCGTCGCCGGCATGGATCGTGCCGACGGTGATGACCGCTGTCTGGGTCGGATCGAGGTTGCGCGAGATGATCGTCTGCAGCGAGACGACGAGGTTGCACGCCACGACCACGGGATCGATGGTCAGGTGCGGCCGCGACGCATGGCCGCCTTTGCCCTTGATGGTAATCTCGACGGTATCCGACGCCGCCATCATCGGGCCGGATCGCAGCAGGATGGTGCCTTCGGGAGCGCCGGGGTGGTTGTGGAGGCCAAAGATTGCGTCGAACGAAAATCGCTCGAACAGGCCGTCGGCGATCATCGCCTGGGCGCCGCTATTCTTGCCCGCCTCTTCCGCCGGCTGGAAGATCAGCGTCACCGTGCCGTTGAAGCGGCGGGTTCGGGCGAGATATTCGGCGGCGCCGAGCAGCACGGTGGTGTGGCCGTCATGGCCGCAGGCATGCATCTTGCCGGGGGTGCCGCTGGCATAGGCAAGCCCGGTTTCCTCGACGATCGGCAGCGCATCCATATCGGCGCGGATGGCGATGCCCTTGCCACCCTTGCCGGCGCTGAGCCGCGCAACAACCCCATGGCCACCGACATTGCGGGTCACGTCGTAGCCCCAGCCTTCCAGCTTTTCCGCGACGTAACGTGCCGTTTCCGCTTCTTCAAAGGAGAGTTCCGGATGGGCATGCAGATACTGGCGGGTCGCCTTCAGCTCCCCCTCCATGGCTTCGAAGTCGGAAAGGCGGGCATAGGCATTGTCGAGCGTGGGCATGAAAACATCCAGTATTGGTCGAAAAGGACGATTGTTCCGACCCGAGGGCCGAAGCAGCGAGGTGACACCAGTCAGAGAAAACGGGCGAGGAAAGCCTGGGTTCGGGGATGTTGCGGATTGCCGATGACATCCTCGGGCTTGCCCATTTCAACGACATTGCCGCCATCCATGAACACCACCCGATCGGCCGCCTCACGGGCGAAACCGATCTCGTGGGTCACCACGATCATCGTCAGGCCCTGTTTGGCGAGATCGCGCATGGTGGAGAGAACTTCGCCGACCAGTTCCGGGTCGAGCGCAGAGGTGGGCTCATCGAACAGCATCAGCTTGGGCTTGATCGCAAGGGCGCGGGCGATGGCAACGCGCTGCTGCTGACCGCCGGAGAGTTGCCGGGGATAGCTACCCGCCTTTTCCGACAGGCCGACCCGTTCCAAAAGCCGCATGGCGTTCTCGGTTGCGGCCTTGCGGCTTTCTCCGTGCACACCGATCGGAGCTTCGATGATGTTCTGCAGCACCGTCATATGCGGATAGAGATTGAACTGCTGGAACACCATGCCGATCTTGCGCCGCTGGCTGGCGATCCCGTTGCTGGACAGCTTTTCCAGCCGGTTTTTACGAAGGCGATAGCCGATCTGTTCGCCATCAACTTCGATGAACCCCTTATTGATCGCTTCGAGATGGTTGATGCAGCGCAGGAAGGTCGATTTTCCCGAGCCGGACGGGCCAAGCACCACGACGACTTCACCCGGCATGACGTCGAGGTCGATCCCCTTTAGCACTTCGAGCCGGTCGAAAGATTTGTGGACGTTGCGGGCTCTGACGAGAGGTTTTGCAATTTCGGCACCGGTCAATGGCTTGCCTCCTCGGCAAGGGTCTCGGATTTGGCGGCAGCGGCGTTGTTGCGACGTTCGCTGCGCCCGTAATAGGCTTCGATATAGCTCTGGCCGAGATTGAGGATCGAGGTGATGAAGAGGTACCAGAGGACGGCAACCAGCAGCATCGGCACGATCTCGAAGGTGCGATTGTAGATCGACTGGACGGAATAGAGCAGATCGGCCATGGCGATGACGCTGACGAGCGACGTTGCCTTGATCATGCTGATCAGCTGGTTGCCCGTCGGCGGCACGATCGAGCGCATCGCCTGCGGAATGATGATCCGCCAGAGCGCCCTCGCCTTGGTCATGCCGAAGGCTTCCGCCGTCTCGAACTGGCCGCGATCGACCGAGAGCAGCCCGCCGCGAATGATTTCGGCCATGTAGGCCGCTTCGTTCAAGGCAAGGCCGACGATCGCCGCCGTCATCGGCGTGATCACCGAATTGGTCTCCCAGCTTGCGAGCGCCGGACCAAACGGAATGGCGAGCGAAAGTTCGGGAAAAAGGGTCGAGAGATTGTACCAGAAGATCAGCTGCACCAAGAGCGGCGTGCCGCGAAAGAACCAGATGAACAGCGATGCCAGTGAACGGGCGAGCCGGTCATTAGACAGTCGGGCGATCGCCAGTCCGAGGCCGAGAACGATACCGATGGCCATAGCGACCACCGTCAGGCCCAGGCTGACGTAAAGGCCACTGATGACAGTCGGATCGAAGAAATAGGCCGCGACGACAGGCCAGCCAAAATTCTCGTTATGAGCGACGATCCACAAGAAGTTCGCGGCAATCAGGAGCACGACCACCCATAGGATGAGCCTGCCCGTTTGAAAGGGCTTGTGGGCGTGGGCAACATCGCGGAAGTCCGCACCGCCCAAAGGCGGTGCGCCAATCGAATGGTGATCGCTCATTTCGGCAGGTTTCCGCCAAGATTGAGGCCGGGCTGCTTGATCATGTTGTTCTCAAGACCCCACTTCTTCATGATGGCGGCATAGGTCCCGTTATCCATCAACGCCTTGATCGAGTCGAGCAGAACGGGGCCGAGCGGGGAACCTTTCGGCACGACGGCGCCCTGGTAGAGATCGTCAAAGCCATTCTTCTGGCCAACGCCGCTCAGTTCCAGCTGGCCGTTTGCCTGAGACACGAAATATGTCAACGGTGCCTGCGAGGAGAAGAAGGCATCGGCGCGTTTGGAGCGAACTGCCAGGATCGAGCTCGGCTGGTCGGTGTAGGACTGCACTTCGGGCGCGGGCTTGCCACCCGCCTTGCACTTTTCGACCTGGGCCTGGATCACCTTTTCGGCGGAGCCGCCGGCCATGACTGCAATGCGATTGCCGCAGGCGCTATCGAGCGAATCGATGGCCTTCGGATTGCCCTTCTGAACGGAGAAGACCACGTATTCCTGAACCCAGTCGATGAAATCATTGGCCTCTTCACGGGTTTTGAAGTCACCGATCGGGCCGAAGGCGAACTGGTATCGGCCGGAATTGATGCCGGCGAGCAATGCGGTCAGTCCGCTGACGGTTTCGTGCTCGATCGTAACGCCGAGCATCTGGCCGATTGCATCGGTCAGATCGGCGCTGGCGCCCGTCAATTTCGTGCCGGTGACGATCTCATAGGGAGGAAAGGAACCATTGTTGACGGAGATCATCTTGCCGTCCGTGCGGATCTTCTCCGGCAGGCGGGCGTGAAGCGCGTCGTTGACGGTCTGTTTTGGTACGGCCGCCTCCTCAGCGAACACCGACGTCGTCATCATCAGGCCCAGCAGGGCGGCGGAAGCGATCAGTTTCGAATGCATGTCATTCCCCTTTTTGGTTTTGCGAAAATGGTAGTTCAACATGACGCGAAGAGTTTCACCGGGCCTTGGCGTGCCACGGAAACAGCTCGGCGGGTGTCAAAAGGCGCGGCATGATCTTCTGTTCGTAAAGTTCCTCGGCAAAGTCGGCGATCATTGCCTCGTTCTCGGCAAGCCCGCTGGCCCTCCAGGTCGGCGGCAGATCGGCCGCGCAGCGGCGCAGTTCGTCGATCATCCACGGTGTTGTGTCGGCGTATTTCTCACGCTTTTCCAGCCACAGACGCTGGGACTCGTCGATCAACTCGCTGAGTTCATCCATGATCCAGGGATGCTCCCGGACGATATCAGCCTTGAAGCCGATCAGATGCATGCCCGGGATATAGCCGACCTCATTGAGGTAAGCGACTTCAGCGGCGCGGAAATCATCCAGCACCTGTCGCAGGGGCGATTCCTGATCGAAGAAACCCTTCGGCATGAAAGGCGTGAACACGGCGTCGAGCCCGCCATCCAGCAAAAGATCGACCATCGGACGCTCGCCGGGGACAGCCTCGATGCGGCCAGGCCGTCCAAAGCCATCGAGCCGGTCGACGATCGGGTGAGCTTCCGTCAGGCGCCCGGCATACCACATGGCATCCTCAACGCCGACGCCCTCCCGGCGCAACGCAGCACGGGTCCAGGTATTTCCGGAATCGCGCCAGCCGGTTACGCCGATCTTCTTGCCGCCGAGATCGGACAGCGTGCGGATCGGATTGTCCTTAGCGGTGATAATGCAGCGATGACGGAAGCCGCGCATGATGAAGTTCGGCATGCCGACGATCCGATCATCGCCATCATGACGCATCTGCGAATAGCGGCTGAAGGACATTTCCGCTGCGTCATGCGCCGCGTCATCGGCGAGGCTGGAGATCAGCGTGCCTACACGATCCACTTTGATATCGAGACGGGAAGAACTGACATCACCGAGCACCAGCGGTGTCATGTAATCCCAGTCTCTAAGGGCGATGCGAAGCGTTACAGGCATGCAAAAAACTCACTGAAATGGCTCGACGAGGGGCAAATTAAATGTTCAAAATAACGAGCACAAATGTTATTACGTTATTGAACATTTAAAGTGAGAAAAAAATGGGCGACGCGGTCGAAGCCTCCTGGTTTGCCGAAAAAATAGCCGATCGCAGCATCAGGGGGATCGCTCTCGAAACAAGCGCGCTGATCCGTGCCGGTGTCCTGCCCATCGGCACGCGCCTGCCGGCGATCCGCGATATCGCCTACGAATTGCATGTCAGTCCGGCGACGATCTCCGAAGCTTGGAGCGAATTGCGGCGGCAGAAGATCATCAGCGGCCGGGGGCGCAACGGCACCTGGGTCAGCGGCGACCGCTTTGTCGCCAAGCCGGAACGCCTCGCCAGCTCGGGAAACTATAGGGAAGGTGTGCTCGACCTTACCTTAGCCGGGCCGGATGCAGCACTTCTTCCCCGCCTGGCCGAAGCAATGGCCTATGGCGCGTCCGTCGACGATCTCAACAGCTATGAGCGGAGCCGGATCGTACCTGAGTTGAAGGACGCCGTTTCAGAGCGATGGCCCTATGAGGCGGAAGCCTTTCTGGCCACCAATGGCGGTTACAACGCCGTCTATACGATATTGCATGCGCTGGTCTCCTCGGGCTCGGCGGTCGCGATCGAACATCCGACCGCCATGCGACTGCTCGATATTCTGGAAGATCTCGGCGTGAAAATCATTCCTGTCGCCTGCGACGGCGAAGGCCCCCTGCCGGATTCGCTGCGCGAAGCTTTGCGGCAACGTCCCGCGGCCTTCCTGTTCCAGCCGCGGTTGCATTCCGTGACCGGCGTTACGGTCAGTTCATCCCGCCTCGATCAGCTCGGAGATGTGCTGGAAGACAGCGATACGCTTGTCATCGAGGACGATGGCGTCGGCGACGTGTCGGCGGCACCTCCGCAGTCGCTCGGTGGCCGATTTGCGGAGCGGACGATCCATATCCTGTCACTCTCGAAAAGCCTCGGCCCGGATCTGCGTCTCGCGGTCCTGTCGAGTTCCGCGCCTATCGTCGACCAGATCCAGTCTTACCGCTCCTTCAGTGCCGGCTGGACCAGCCGTATCCTGCAAAGTGCCGCCGCCTGGTTATTGCGCGATCCGGCAACCTGGCAGCTTATCGGCGAGGCGCGCGAGATCTATCAGCAGAGGCGCGACGCTCTTGCCGAAGCGCTCAGCGAACGGGGAATACCGATACCGCCAGGCCAGGGCCTGTGCCTCTGGGTGCCCGTCGTCTCCGAACCATTCGCGATGGTGACGCTCGCCGCACGCAATATCGCCGTCAACCCGGGCAACAAATTCTCCGTCTTGCCAAGCAGTCATATTCGAGTGGCGACGAGCACACTCAGCGATCGCTGCGAGGAAGCTGCCGATGCAATCGCGCTGGCTCACGCGCCGTGAAAGGCAGTGGCCGCAGCCCACGTCTCTGATCCCCAGTCATTCCACGCAAGTCCGGAAACTACTTTCCCTCAAGCCATTCCTGCAGCTCTGCCTCCGCCCGCTCCAGAGCGCTGTAATTCAGGAGTTTGCGCAGGAAAGCGACGGTGACGGCGCGGGCGCGCAGATTGAAGCGGCCGTCCTCGTGGTCGTCACCGGCGCTCTGGTAGACGTCGAGCTTATCGTAAAGCTGCTGCAGACGGTTCTGCACGCTGCGCAGCGACAGGCCCCGACGTTTGGCGATGGCCCGGTCGGTGAGGCCGAGCGCGATATCGACGAGGATCTCGTATTCAGAATCGGTGAAGCCGTTCGTCTGGCCGAGGCTCTTCTGCTGCAGGCCCCGCACCTCGCGGTCGATGACGCACTGGCTCTCGATGAAGATCGAGCGCAGCGCAAGCTTCAGCCGCTCGTCGGAGGCGGATTTCAGCACATAGCCATAAGCGGCGCCATCCGGCACGATGCGGGAGACGCCACGCACATAGGCCTCATCCGAGTAATTCGACCAGAACAGGATGCGGGTTTCCGGCCGCTCCTTCCAGATGGTGCGCGCCGCCTCGATACCGTTGCGGTTCGCCATCTGCAGGTCCATGACGATATGCGCCGACTTGTGGTCGCGGGCGAGCTTCTCGCCGACGGTTCCGTTCTCCGCCTCGATCACCGTGTCGCATTCCGGCAGGGCCGCGTTGACCGCCTCGTGCAGATAGGACCGGTGCAGCGGGTCGTCCTCGACGATCAGAACCTTCATGGTGCCCTCCTCCTCAGTTTGGCCCGATTGCCGGGTCGTGCGGTACGAGTGGCAGCACGACGCGCACCGCAGTCCCGCGATTGTTGTGGCCCGGCCCGGTCGTGAACCGCGCCGAAATCAGCCGCGCACGGGTCTTCATATTGTCGATGCCACCGCCGATCCGTCCCCGCGCTTTGGTGAGGCCGGTTCCGTCGTCGGAGATTTCGATCGATAGCCGGTCGTCATCGGCCTCGAGCCGCACGGTGACGGCGAGCGGGGCGGCATGGCGCACCGCATTGTTGATCGCCTCCTGCGCGATCCGGAACAGCGCGACGCTGACGGTCGGTTCCAGTCGCTCCAGTGCGCCGTGCGTTTCGTCGACAAGGCCCCATTCGATCCCCGATCCGCTGTCGCGGGTCGATCGGTCCAGATGATGCTCGATCGCCTGGGCGAGGCCGAAGAGCTGGAGCACCGAGGGTTTTGCCTGTTCGATGATCTGCCGCAGATCCTGCATGCAATGCTGCAGGGAACGGGAGATCGGCTCCAGCGCCTCGGGCGCCACCTCTCCGTTGCGCGACAGCCGATCGATCCGGCGGGCGAGCCGCGTCAGGTCGGCGAGCGTCTGGTCGTGCAAGTCCATGCCGATGCGCTGTCGTTCCTGCTCCAGGGCTTCGGTAAGCTTCAGCGCACCTTGCCGCAAGCCCTCCTCGCGGGCGCGGGCTTCTGCCTCGACAATGGCCGAGCGTTGCGCCTGCTCAGCCGCTTGCAGCGCGAAGAAATAGGGCGTCAGCAGGTCGGCGATAATACGGGCGCGTTCGATATCCTCCATCGTATAGACGCCCGCCCTGTGCGACGAACAGGAGAGCGCCGCGATGATCGTGCCCTGCACCTTCATGGGCACATGCAAGCGGCTCCTCAGCGACTGTTCGACGATCGGCCGCTTGAACGCGCCCTCGAAGTGGAAACGCGGGTCGGTCATGGCGTCGTCCGCCAGCAGAAAATCCACCTCGCCCCAGAGCAGCGAGCGGATGGGGCTGTTGACAACAGGAGCACCGGCAAGGCCGCCCCAGGCGGTCTCGATGCCCGTCTCATAGGCCGTGTGGTAGTTGCCGCCCTCAAGCAGCACGCAAACATCGAGATGGTCGTGCGGGATGATATGGGCGACCTCGGCCGCAACGGAACGGATAGCCGAGCGGAAGTCGAGCTGGCCCGCGAGCAGCCGGGAAATGCCGAGATAGTGGTCGAACATGGCTGCGGGTACGAGATGCAGCATCGTCAGTTCCTCCCCGAGGCCGCAGCAGGCTCCTCAACCCGCAGCGTCTCCTTCCCAGTAAGCGCCCGCGGACGCGTCGCCGTCTTGCGTAAACCCGCAGCTTGTTGCGCAAATCCCGCAAACGACTTGCCGCCTTGCCCCTGTACAGGGCGATCGATCTCCCGCATCCTGCCCTTACTGAGAGGAGGAAGCTCAGTGCAAGAACAATTTTCACTCGGACCCAATTGGGCCGGCAGGAGTGAAGCGATCCGCCGACCAGCGCGATCATCAGGGAGGAAGACATGACAATCCGTAAGATGCTTCTGGCATCGGCCGCTATTGCTTGCGCCGCGATGCCCGTTTCCGCCTTTGCCGATACGTCGGCCAAGAAGATCGCTCTTTCCAACAACTATGCCGGCAACTCGTGGCGCCAGGCGATGCTGACGAGCTGGGGCAAGGTGACGGGTGAAGCCGTGAAGGCTGGCACCGTTGCCGCAGCCGACCCTTTCACCACTGCTGAGAACCAGGCGACGGAACAGGCCGCTCAGATCCAGAACATGATCCTGCAGGGCTATGACGCCATCGTGCTCAACGCCGCCTCGCCGACGGCGCTGAATGGTGCGGTCAAGGAAGCCTGCGACGCCGGCATCACCGTCGTTTCCTTCGACGGCATCGTGACCGAACCCTGCGCCTGGCGCATCGCCGTCAACTTCAAGGAAATGGGCCGCAGCGAAGTCGAGTACCTGTCGAAGAAGATCCCGGACGGTGGCAACCTGCTCGAGATCCGCGGCCTTGCCGGTGTCTTCGTCGACGACGAGATCTCGGCCGGCATCCACGACGGCGTCAAGCAGTTCCCGCAGTTCAAGATTGTCGGCTCCGTTCACGGCGACTGGGCGCAGGACGTGGCGCAGAAGGCTGTTGCCGGCATCCTGCCGAGCCTGCCCGACATCGCCGGCGTGGTGACGCAGGGTGGCGACGGCTATGGCGCCGCACAGGCGATTGCCGCGACCGATCGGAAGATGCCGATCATCATCATGGGCAACCGCGAAGACGAGCTGAAATGGTGGAAGGAGCAGAAGGACGCGAAGGGCTACGAGACCATGTCGGTGTCCATCGCGCCCGGCGTCTCGACGCTTGCCTTCTGGGTGGCGCAGCAGATCCTCGACGGCAAGGAAGTCAAAAAGGACCTCGTCGTGCCCTTCCTGCGCATCGACCAGGATAATCTAGAAACCAATCTCGCCAATACCCAGGCCGGCGGCGTCGCCAACGTGGAATACACGCAGGCAGACGCAATCAAGGTCATCGAGTCGGCAAAGTAAATCTCCCGGCGACTGCCGCGCGGCCGCAGATGGCCGCGCGGCATTTTTTGCAAGCAGGCATGGCGGGCAGCATGGATGAGGTTTTGAAGGCGGTGATCGCCGTCGATGGCGCCAAGGTGAGCTTCGGCGCGGTCAGGGCACTCGATGGCGTGACCCTCCGCGTCATGCCGGGCGAATGCGTCGGGCTCGTCGGGCACAATGGAGCCGGCAAGTCCACCATCGTCAGCGTCATCAACGGCGGCCTCACGCCGCACGAAGGAAGTGTGGCAAGCGACGGCGAGCGGCTGGAGCGCTACGGTATCAACGCGGCGCGTGCCCGCGGCGTGCGCTGCGTCTTCCAGGAGCTTTCGCTCTGCCCCAACCTTTCGATCGTCGAGAACACGCGCATCATGCATCGCCATCTCGGCGGCTTCGGCTGGCGCAGGCGCGCCGCAGAGATCATCGAGAAAAGCCTCGATGCCGTCTTTCCCGGCCACGGCATCGACAGCAGCCGGACCGTCGGCGATCTTTCGATCGCCGAGCGGCAGATGGTCGAGATATCAATGGCCTTTTCCGACGCCGGCATTGCACCCCGTCTGGTGATCCTCGACGAACCCACTTCGTCGCTCGATGCAAGCCTTGCCCGGCAGATGCTCGACTATGTTCGCCGCTTCATCGCGACCGGCGGGTCCGTCATCTTCATCTCGCATATCCTGCACGAGATCCTCGAAACCTCCGATCGCATCGTCGTCATGAAGGATGGCCGTGTCGTCGCCGAGCGCCCGGCGCAGGGCTTCGACCATCACGGCCTGGTGGAAGCGATGGGCACCGTTGCGAAAGAGGAGACCAAGCAGCGCTCGGCGCGCGAACAATCCACCGCCCAGCTCATTCTCTCCCATCAGGCGAAAGGCCTGCCCTTTGCGGCGCGCAAGGGTGAGATCATCGGACTGGCGGGTTTGGCCGGCCACGGGCAGACCGAGCTGCTGCTCGCCCTGCATGCCGCCAAATCCGGCAACTGGCTGCCGGAGCGCGATCCTGTCGTCACCTTTGTCGCCGGCGACCGACGCCTCAACGGCGTCTTCGAGCTGTGGAGCATCCTGCGCAATTTCTCCATCGCCTCGCTCGCTGACCTCTCCCGGCGCGGCCTCATCCTCGCGGGCGAAGAGGAGACGAAGGGCGCTGACTGGAAGCGGCGGATCGAGATCCGCACGCCCGACATGGACAATCGTATCCTCTCGCTTTCCGGCGGCAACCAGCAGAAGGTGCTCTTTGCCCGGGCGCTGGCGACACGCGCGCCTGTCGTCTTGATGGACGATCCGATGCGCGGCGTCGATGTCGGCACCAAGCAGGAGGTCTACGCGATCATCCGCGAGGAAGCGGCGCGTGGCCGCACCTTCATCTGGTACTCGACCGAAATGGACGAGGTCCGCCTCTGCGACCGCGTCTATGTCTTCCGCGAAGGCCGCATCACGGCCGAACTCGCCGGCGACGMCGTCAACGAGAAGAATATCATCGCCGCCTCCTTCGAAGGGGTCGCCGCATGACGGTCCGGCTGTCGTCCGACGCCATGCGTCTTGCCATTCCCGCCTTGTCGCTGACGCTGCTGCTTGCCGCCGTCTTCTGGCTGCAGCCGCGCGCCATGAGCTATGTCGGGCTCAACTTGCTGTTCAACCTGGCTGTGCCGATCGCGCTGGCGACGATCGCCCAGATGATCGTGATGGCGGTCAACGATCTCGATCTCTCGATGGGCACATTCGTCAGCTTCGTCGCCTGCGTCACCGCAACCTTTCTGCGGGATGCCCCGGTGACCGGCGTGCTGATCCTTGCCGGCGCGATCGCAACCTATGCGGCGCTTGGCGTCGTCATCTATCTGCGCGACCTGCCCTCCATCGTCGTGACCCTCGGCATGAGCTTCGTCTGGGGTGGCCTTGCCGTATTGCTGCTGCCGGCACCGGGCGGGCAGGCGCCCGATTGGGTCCGCTGGCTGATGACCGTCAAGCCGCCGCTGGCGCCGATGGCGATCGTCGCCAGCATCGTCATCGCCGTGGTTGCCCATCTCCTCATCATGCGCTCCTCGCTCGGCGTGCTGATGCGCGGCATTGGCGGCAACCAGCGCTCGGTCGAGCGCGCCGGCTGGTCGATTGTCGCGGCGCGCGCTGCCGCCTATGGGCTTGCCGGCCTCTTTGCTGTGCTCGCCGGCATTGCCCTTGTCGGCCTGACCACCTCGGCCGATGCCAATATCGCACTGCGCTACACGCTGCTGTCGATCGCCGGCGTGATCCTTGGCGGCGGCGAGTTCATCGGCGGCCGCGTCTCCCCGGTCGGCGCCGTCATCGGCGCGCTGACGCTGACGCTCGCCGGCTCGTTCCTGTCCTTCCTGCGGATCTCGCCGGACTGGCAGATCGGGGCCCAGGGCGCGATCCTGATCATCGTGCTCGCACTTCGTCTGATGCTGAACCGCCTGGAGAAGCGGGAGAAGCGCCGATGACCCCTCTCCTTCGCCTCTTTCGCAAACCCTGGATCTGGTCGTGGCTTGCCGCCTTTGTCGTCTGGTTTCTGACGATCATGGTGACGCTCGGCGCCAGCACGCTTGGCCTGTCGCAGGCAGCCCTCACCTTCGCGGCCTTCTCGGTCATCGTCGGCATCGGCCAGATGTTCGTCATCACGCTCGGCCCCGGCAACATCGACCTCTCGGTTCCCGCCACCATGACGCTTGCCGGCACGGTGGCGCTGAAGCTGATGAATGTCGAAAACGGCATGATCCTGCCCGGCCTTCTCGTCGCCATCGTCATCGGCCTTGTCGTCGGTCTCGGCAACTATGCACTTATCAAGGCGCTGCGCATTCCGCCGATCATCGCCACACTGTCCATGAGCTTCATCGTGCAGTCTGCCGCGATCTGGACGAACCGGGGACTGCGCATCAAGCCACCGAGCGTGCTGGCGGAATTCACCACGTCGCACACGCTCGGCGTGCCGAATGTGGCGATCGCAGCACTCCTGATCTCGCTGCTGGCCTGGTTCTTGCTCGAAAAGACGATCTACGGGCGCTGGATCTCGGCGATTGGCCAGAGCATGCCGGCAGCCCGCATGGCCGGCATTCCGGTCGACGGCACGCGTTTCGTCACGTACCTCTTCTGCGCCGTTCTAGCCTCGGTCGCGGGCTATCTGCTCGCCTGCTTTTCCGGCGGCGCCGCGCTCAACATGGGCTCGGAATATCTCTTGATGTCGATCGCCGTCGTCGTCATCGGCGGCACGGCGGTCGCCGGCGGTGATTCCAACGTACCGGGCATCTGGGGCGCATCGCTCTTCATGTTCCTGGTCGTCTCCATGCTCAACACTTACGGGCTCGGCGCGGGCATCCGCCTGATCATGACCGGCCTCATCATCATCAGCGTCATCATGCTCGCCGGCGGCCGCCGGGCCGGCATGCGATAAACGGAAAGACCGCCATGGCCGAGGCCAGCATCTACGAAATCCACGACCCGCGCTTCCGGCAGATGATCGTGACCAGCGCCGGTCTCGACGAGCTATATTCAAGCTGCCGCTGGGCGGAGGGTCCCGTCTGGTTCAACGACGCGAACCAACTGCTGTGGAGCGACATTCCCAACCAGCGCATGCTGCGATGGACGCCTGAGAGCGGCGTCTCCATCTATCGCCAACCCTCCAACTTCACCAACGGCCATACGCGCGACCGGCAGGGACGGCTGATATCCTGTGAACATGGGACGCGCCGCGTCACCCGCACCGAGGTCGACGGCTCGATCACCGTGCTCGCCGATCGTTTCAAGGGCGCCAGGCTCAATTCGCCGAACGACGTGGTGGTAAAATCGGACGGCACGATCTGGTTCACCGACCCCACCTACGGCATCATGTCGGACTATGAAGGCTATCGCGCCGAGCCGGAGCAGCCGACCCGCAACGTCTACCGGCTCGATCCGACGACCGGCGAAATTGCGGCTGTCGTCACGGATTTCATTCAGCCAAACGGCCTCGCCTTCTCGCCCGATGAGACAATCCTCTACCTGGCGGACTCGGCCGCCAGCCATGACGAAAGCCTGCCGCGTCACATCCGCGCTTTCGATGTGATCGACGGCAAAAGGCTCGCGAACGGCCGCGTCTTCTGCCTGATCGACAACGGCATTCCGGACGGCATTCGCACAGACGTCAACGGAAACCTCTGGTCGAGTGCTGCCGATGGCGTCCATTGTTTCGACCCGACCGGCAAACTGATCGGCAAGATCCGCGTACCGCAGACCGTCGCCAACCTCACCTTCGGCGGCCCCCAACGCAACCGGCTGTTTATTGCGGCGACGCGGTCGGTTTATGCGGTGTACGTTGCGGTGAGTGGGGCGCAGGTGCCGTGAGGTTGGTCGCCTTGCACCAATATGGCGCGAGGCGAACAAAAAGCTCGGCGGCCCACGTATGCTGGCCGCCGATCTCCACATAAATCTCTTCATCAGATGGGCTGATTGAACCCTCCGCTCGAGTCCGTAAGGCCATGCATGTTCCGGATCAGATCGGCCGCCCGCTCTCCGATGACAACGCAAGGCGCCATGGTGTTGCCGGTGGTGATACGCGGCATGATCGAGGAGTCTGCGATGCGAAGGCCATCGATACCGTACACCTTGAGCTCACTGTCGACCACAGACCTGCTGTCACGTCCCATTTTGGCTGTGCAGGACTGATGCCAGTAGGTGACCGCCGAACGCCGGATAAAGTCGATCATCCCTGATCTGTCGCGCGCGCCCGGAGCCGCCTCGCCTGTCACCAGTGGCGTGAAAGCATCGCTGTTTCCGAGTTCGCGACACAAGTCCACCGCAGCCAAGGCGGCCGCCATGTCTTCCGGCGCGCTGAGTGAATTCGGTTCGATCAGGATAGGGTCATTCGTATTGGGGCCGGAGAGCCGCAATCGACCACGGCTTTTTGGCTGGGCGAGACCGTTAAACATCGTCCAGCCATGTTCCGGCGTTTCGAGGCCCGTCTCGATCGGCGACGGCACAGCGAACTCCAACTGGCACTGAAGAATGTCCGGCTGCGCAAGACGCGAGTCGCTTTTCCAGTAGAGTTTTGCTTCGCAGCCGCTACCACCGACGGTTTCTGATTTTCGATATGCCCAGGTGCAGCCGAATGCGAGGTGATCCTGATGATTGCGCCCAACGCCAGGTAAGTGTTGAACCACGGGAATGCCATGGGCTTGCAGCTCGTCTTCCGGACCTATGCCCGACTGCATCAACACTTTCGGAGTGTTGATCGCGCCTAGCGACAGTACCGTTTCGCAACGCGCCGTGAATTGACGTCGCTGATCATCGACGAGAACCTCGACACCCGTCACGCGCTTGCCATCGAAGATGAGGCGCGTGACCAGTGCGTAGGTCAGCACAGTCAGGTTTGGGCGCGACATGAGCGGACGGACATAGGATCCGAACACGGATTCCCGCTTGCCATCCCGGATCCGCAGTTCAGCGATCGATGCCCCTCCTGGCCCCTCCATCATTTCACCGTTCGGGCTATCGTAGACGGGAATGCCGATAGTGGATGCCGCACTCAACAAGGCCTCTGCGATCGGTTGGGGCGCCTGCGGCTGCGCTACGTAGGCGGGTCCTCCCACGCCGCGACGCGTTGGGTCCGGAGCGCCCTGCCAATCTTCGATCCGGCGATAGTAGCCGAGGATTGACTGATAGCCCCACGCGTCATCGCCGGCTTC
Source organism: Rhizobium sp. P1_E1 (assembly GCF_056406015.1). Taxonomy (NCBI): domain Bacteria; kingdom Pseudomonadati; phylum Pseudomonadota; class Alphaproteobacteria; order Hyphomicrobiales; family Rhizobiaceae; genus Rhizobium; species Rhizobium sp. P1_E1. Next base: position 18,012 of record NZ_JBFUAY010000104.1, read on the forward strand.
AGCGGCAAAGTGGTCCCAATCTCCCCTGTGTCCTCTGGCCCACACCATGACATTGATGCTCGAACCGCCACCGAGCCCTTTGCCCATGCTGAGAGGAAGACGTCGACCGTCCAGGCCAGGTGCCGGTTGTCCGACAAAACCCCAGTCCCGGATCGAGCCGAGATTGAGCGGCCACTGCGTAGGGTTTGTAACGCTCTCGGCCGCATCGTCCCCGCCTGCCTCGAGCAGTAGGACGCTTGCGTTTCCATCCTCTGCCAGTCGCGCGGCAACAACGGAGCCGCTGGACCCGGCGCCGCAGACGATGAAGTCGAAAACATCACCGACCTCGCTCTGAGGAATGGGCGGATTTTTGGGTGCATTCTGGTCATGACTATTCAGCTTCACGTGACTACCTCCGTGAATGGATTCAAAATAATAGCGAAAGTGCTGAGGATCCCGGGGCGAATGCGGGCAATGGATCCTAGGCCGAGATCGTGCGGCCTTCATCTGCTCGCTTTGGCCCGACCTCGCTCGGTTCGACGGGCGCTGCTCTTCGCCATCGGGACAGTGCCGGCTGTCCCGATGAAACTGCGTCTGTCACTACTTCTTCGCCGAGAAGGCCTTGGCGGCCTGATCAATGGTATCCGCGACCACCTTCGGCTGCGTCATGAACAGGGCGTGGCTTGCCGAAACCTTGGTGATCTTCGCCTTGATGCGTTCGGCCATGTGGATCAGCATGGCCTGATCGAATGCCCTATCCTCGGTAGCAATCACAGCCCAGCTGGGCTTGGTGTGCCAGGCAGCATGTTCGAGCTTCGTGCCGAACGCCGACATATTGATCGGGACTTGCGCGTCTCTCATGAACGCAACATCAGCATCGCTGACGTCATGAGCAAAGCCAGCCTTGAACTTTTCCGGGCTGACATATCCAAAACCATCCTTCGTCGTCTCGATGACGAATTCCGATGCGGGAGCAAATCCTTCGTATTGTTGAGCCGTCGTCTCGCCTGCATCAGGAGAGAGAGCCGAGACGTAAACGAGGCCTGCAACCTTTGCATCAATGCCAGCTTCCGTGATGACCGTGCCGCCCCAGGAATGTCCAACGAGAATGACCGGACCATCCTGCCGTTCCAGCGCACGTTTGGTGGCTGCGACATCGTCTTCGAGAGATGTCAGGGGGTTCTGGACAATGGTAACGCGATAGCCCCGCTTGGTGAGGTTGTCATAAACACCCTTCCAGCCAGAACCGTCCGCAAAGGCGCCGTGGACGAGCACAACATTTCTGACGGATTGGCCTTGAGAGATGGTGTCCGCGGCGTTCGCCGGCAATGCGGCGGCGGACAGTGAGGCTGCAGTAGCAATTGCGGCTATGGTGGTCGTGGTCTTGCGTGGCATGGCTGATTCCTCGGTAATTGCGATAACTGTTATTGCGATATATATAAGC
>NZ_JBFUAY010000105.1:0-19098 GCF_056406015.1 Rhizobium sp. P1_E1
GAGTTGTGTCCCGCTCGGTCAGTTGGCATCGTATCATGCCGATGGGCAGTCGCCATCTAAACGGAGCAGCAATGACGGTTGATAGTCGAGAGCAAACATCGCCGGTTCCGCTTCGAACATCACCTATCGGCCTCGAAACATATATTGCCGGCAGAACACTTGTCAGCGGGGATGGACCAGCCTGGACTGATATATTCGTGCAGGTGTTTTCCCGCCTGAAGGTGCAAGATCCCTTTCTTGTCCCAGCGGTCGCCGAGCCTCTCGTTGTTTGGGTGATCTCAGGTCAGGCATGTGTCGAGGAACGCGATCTGGGCGGGGAGTGGGAGGCCAATACAGTCAGAGTCGGGGACTTTTTTCTGACGCGGTCGCCCACGCCATACGAAATGCGCTGGCACGCCGAGGGAGACGAACCTTTCCAGGTAATGCATCTCTATCTCTCCGTTCCGTTGTTTGACCGGGTGGCGGAAGGGGTTCTCGGCAAGGCTGCCAGCGCCATGCGCCTGCGCGACATATCGGGCGGCCGCGACCAACATCTCTCCAGCATGCTGGAACTGATCCATGCTGAACTGACGGCAGAAGGGCAGGCAAGTCGGCTCTTCGTGCAGGGATTGGCGCAGACGCTCGCTGTTCACCTTATCCGACAATATGCAACATTCGACGCAGAGGCACGGCCGTCAAATGCGCTCCGGGCGCCAAGCTACGGCGGGCGATCGCATTCATGGAAGCCAACCTTCAAGAGCCGTTTGATCTCGCACGTCTGGCGCAAACGGCCGGCATGAGCGCTTTTCACTTCAGCCGCCTCTTTAAGAAGGCCACCGGCCTTTCTCCATCCCATTATTTCATTCGCCAACGCATAGCCAAAGCCCAGCAACTTCTGCAGGAAACCAGCACCAGCATCATCGAGATCGGCATGTCCGTGGGGTATTCGAGCCCTAGCCATTTTGCTCAGATTTTCCGCCGGGAGGCTGGCGTCTCCCCCAGCGACTACCGTTGCAGCTAAAGCGCGTCGCGATCTTTTTCAGATTCGCTCATTGCGCTTTAGGTCTTGGTTTCTACGCATGTCGTTGTCGCAAAACCGCTGCACACTTTTGTGCGACATGCTTTAGCATTTCAGCTTGGTCCTTGCGGATTTGAGCAAGATCCCGACAGGTCTCGCAAGGTCCCGAGAGAGGGATCGATCACTCCTCTTTATGTTCCTCCTTGTCGAACACGACCGTCCTTTCGGTTGGAAGGGCGCCCAGTCAAGGAGATAAACCATGACGAATATCAATGGAAAAATCGCGCTGGTCACCGGCGCCTCGAGCGGCATCGGTGCCGCTACCGCGTTGAAGCTCGCCGAGGCCGGCGCAAAGGTCGGTATCGCCGCCCGTCGCACCGACAAACTTGAAGGCCTCCAAAAGGAGATCGCCTCTGGGGGCGGTGAAGCCCTCGTGATCGAAATGGACGTGGTCGATCCAGCCTCCGTCGAAGCCGGCGTCAAAAAGCTGGTGGGTGCCTATGGTTCGATCGACATTCTCGTCAACAATGCTGGCCTGATGCCGCTTTCGGATGTGGATCAGTTTAAAGTCGACGAATGGCACCGGATGGTCGACGTCAATGTGAAAGGCCTGCTGAACACCACTGCTGCAGTTCTGCCGCAGATGATCAATCAACATTCGGGCCACATCTTCAACATGTCGTCGATTGCTGGCCGCAAGGTCTTCAAAGGCCTGTCGGTTTATTGCGCCACCAAACATGCGGTGGCCGCGTTCTCCGACGGCCTGCGCATGGAAGTGGGCCAGAAGCACAACATTCGGGTGACTTGCATCCAGCCAGGCGCCGTGGCGACCGAGCTGTATGATCACATCACGGAGCCTGGCTATATCAAGCAGATGGACGACCTTGCCAAGCAGATGACGTTCCTGCAGGGCGCAGACATCGGCGACACCATCGTCTTCGCGGCGCAGGCGCCTGCCCATGTGAATGTCGCGGAACTCTTCGTTCTGCCGGTCGAACAGGGCTGGTAACCACACCAGAAGGTCTTTCAGCTTCCCCGCATACATGCGGGGAAGAGACTCGCGAAGGAGCCGGACGATGAAAGAGATTTCCGCTTCCCAGGCCTATCGCCTGCTCGAACCCGGCCCGATCGTTCTTGTGACGACGAGCCTTGAGGGAACGCCCAATGTGATGACGATGGGTTTTCACATGATGATCCAGCATGCGCCGCCGCTGATCGGTTGCGTCATCGGCCCTTGGGACTTCAGCCACCAGACCTTGAAAAAGACCGGCGAATGCGTGATCGCGATTCCAGCCGTCGATCTTGCCGAAACCGTAGTGGACATCGGTAATTGCTCCGGTGACACGGTGGACAAGTTCGAGCGGTTCAGCCTGAGGACTCGTCCAGCAAAGGATGTCGCGGCGCCGTTGCTGGTGGACTGCCTTGCCAATATCGAATGCCGTGTTGCCGATCCGAGCTTCGTCGATCGATACAATCTCTTCATCCTCGAAGCAAAGAGGATCTGGATCGACGAGAGCTGCAAGGAACGACGGACCATGCATCATCGCGGTGACGGCAGCTTCACCGTGGATGGCGGCACACTCGATCTCCGGAAGCGCATGGTCAAGTGGCGGCACTTGCCATAAAGCGCGCCGCTGCACGCAAAAAAACATCCCTAAACTTCACATTGATTGAAAGGATATGAATATGTCCGCCTATCTCGTTGTCGATCTCGATATCCACGACCCCGAAGCCATTGCCGATTACCGCTCCAAGGCCCTGCCTCTGGTGGCAAAGGCCGGCGGCCGCCTCATTGCTCTCGATGACGCGCCGCTCGAACTCGAAGGCTGGCAGGCGACGAATATGCTGATCATCGAGTTTCTCGATATGGATGCCATCCGTGGTCTCTTTGCATCGCCCGAATATGCGCCGCTCGCACACCAACGGCAGGCTGCCGCAGGTTCGCGGATCATTGCCTTGCGTGGCGTTTAATAGGATTCGAGGGCGCGCGATCCCGACAGCATTGGTCAGGGAGAAACCGAAACCGCCTCGCCGATCACTGCAGAAGGAGCGTGCGGGCGAGTTGACGACTCCTGTTGCGCTTCGCCCTCCGCCTATCAGGCGCCGGTCTCCGCCAGGTCCGGCGCCTTTACCTTGTCGATCCGGCATTGGAAACAGTTGTTGCGCGCGGAACGCACATGCACATAGGCGATATCAGATCGTCCGAGCAGCTCTTTGCCATAGGCTGGAATATCGCCGATCTCAGTCACCGCACCGGTACCGTAGACGATGCGGTTGTTCTCGCTGTAGCCGCGGACGATGAAGTCACGGCTCGTCGTCAGCATCGGCGGCATGATCTCTTCGGCGGCGTAGCGTGCGCAAGGCTGCTTGTGCAGGAAGACAGGGCCGGTTTCGGCATAGGGCTGCAGCTCGGGGAAGGGCCGGTAGGCAAAGACCAGCAATTCCTGGCCCGCATCGATATTCTGAAGGCAATGGCGGCAGGGATGGCCGGGACCATCGGAGACGATCGTCTCGGGCAGCCTGTCATAGGCGTCGCGGCCGCCGTTCCAGAGGCGTTCGGCGTCGGTCGTCGGCATGGCAACAAAACGAATGGCGGTCATGGCAGATCTCCTTTGTGATTGCCATGAAATGCACCTGGACGAGCGGGCAAGCCACCCGATTCTTGCCTGCGTCTGCATATGAGATCGCCGGAGAGTGAAAAGCGGAGTATCTTCTGGGCGTACGTTGTAAGGCGAAAGGAGAAGGCCTTGGCCGACATCGATCTGGCGCTGCTGGCGCAACAGAATGCAGAAATACTGGAAGAGCTCAGGGCTCTGCGCCGGGAAGTGGCGGAACTGAAGGAACAGTCGGGCCGCACGCTCGATTTCGAACGCCGAAACGACCCGCGCCGCCCGAACAGCCTGACGCAGCGTTAGCCACCTCCGCTGACGTCGGGAAAGAAGCCGTCAGCTTTTCCGCGCAATCTCCAGAAGCTCCTTGTCGCTGAGCGGGCGGACGATGCCGGTACCGGTCGAAACGGGGGAGAAGCCGTACATCTGGTAGAGCTGCAGCGCACGCGGATGGTCGAGATTGTTGGTGGTGGTGGTGACCCGCTTCGGATTGAGCGACCAGATGGCATAGAGCGCCTGCAGCAGGAACCATTTGCCGATGCCGAGACCGAGCGCATGTTCAATCAGGCCAAAATGGCTGAGCTCGATCATATCCTCGTCTTCGCAGAAATATTCGTAGAATCCGGCGGGCGCGCCGTTCACGTAGAGAACGCTGATATTGTTGCGCTTGTCGTTCAGCGTCTCGGCAAGCTGCTCGTCACTCATGCGCAACCGATCCACCCATTGCCAGCGCGCACCCACCTGCCGGTAGAGATAGCGGTAGAAGGGCAATGGGATCTCGGGAGCGCGCATGATCGCCGTCTGGATATTGACGGGCACCGGCATGCTTGCCTTCGGCGGCGCCGTCATTTCGAGCCGGGTGATGTGAGCTTTCAGCGAAGCGGGTGTCTTCCCCATGGCGATCAGGCTTTGACCGGCGTCGGCGGACCGGTGACGATGGGCGTATCGTCACGGCTGCCCCATTCGCTCCACGAGCCGTCATAAAGCTTGTTGTCGTGATGACCGAGCGATTCCAGCGCCAGCGTGATAATGGCGGCGGTGATTCCCGAGCCGCAGGACGTGACGACAGGCTTTGAAAGATCGATGCCGGCATCTTCGATCGTCTGCCTGAGTTCGGGCAGCGACTTGAACCGGCCCTGGTTGGCGAAGACGCCGGAGGGCAGGCTGCGGGCGCCGGGCATATGGCCGGAGCGCATGCCGACACGCGGTTCGGGTTCGGCGGCTGCAAAGCGGCCGGCGCTGCGGGCATCGGCGATCTGCATCGCGGCGCTGGAGACGATGTCGCGCATCGTATCGAGCGTCACCACGCGGCTTTCATCGAAATTCGGCGTAAAGGTCGTCGGCACATGCTTGGGTGCTGCGGTTTCCAGCGGACGGCCCTCGGCCTTCCAGCCGTCGAGACCGCCGTCGAGAACGAAGACGTTTTTCGCGCCCATCACCCGGAACAGCCACCAGACGCGCGGCGAGGCGAACAGGCCGATGCCGTCATAAACGACGATCCGATCATTCTCGCTGATGCCGAGCCGGCCGACTTCGGCGGCAAAATAATCGGGCGAGGGGATCGTGTGCGGCAGCGACGTTGAATGATCGGCGATCTTGTCCTGATCGAAGCGGATGGCGCCGGGAATATGGCCGGCCGCATATTCGGCATCGGCATCGCGCTTCTGCGCCGGCAGATAGAAGGAGGCGTCCAGCACGCGCAGGTCAGCTTTCCCGAGCTCGGACTGCAGCCAGTCGGCCGAAACGACGAAACGGCTCTTGGTCTCACTCATTATGGTCTCCCTTGATGGTCAGGCTTCGTCGCCGGGCGTGCCGAAGCGGATGCGGAAGCGCCGGTTCTCTTTGCCCTTCTTCTCGATTTTGGCGATATGGATCCGGCCGACTTCCTGAGTCTCGGAGACATGTGTGCCGCCGCAGGGTTGGCTGTCAATCGAGGAGTTCTCGCCGATGCAGACGAGGCTGACGCGCCCGAGCCCCAGCGGCGGGCGCACGTTCTTCGATTTGACGATGTCGGGATTGGCCGTAAGCTCCTCGTCGGTGATCCATTGCAGATAGACCGGATGGTTCTGCTCGACCAGTTCCATCAGTTTGGTCGTCACCTCGTCCTTGTCGATCGTTTCGGCCATATCGAAGTCGACGCGGCTCTCCTCCTCGCCGACGGCAGCGCCGGTGATCGGATAGGAGCAGACGACGGAAAGCAGGTGGCAGGCCGTGTGCATGCGCATCAGCCTGTAGCGGCGCGGCCAGTCGACATGCAGCACCAGCGTCTCGCCGACCAAAGGCCGCGGCTCGTTTTCGAGCGGCACATGGATGATGACATCTTTGCTTGGACCATGCTTCGTCTGACTAAGCGCGATCTTGCTGCCGTCGGCACGTTCGAGCTGGCCGGTGTCACCAGGCTGGCCACCTGATGTCGCATAGAAGCAGGTCTGGTCCAGTTCGATGCCCCCGTCTTCGTGAATGGCGGTGACGACCGCCTCGCACGTCGAGAGATAGAAGTCGTCACGATAGAGGGCATTGACCGGCATGGGTTCTCACACGGGTTCGTAGGGAACGTGGATATCGGGCGACTTGGCCATCCAGCCCGGAACGGGCAGCCCCTTCGAGGTGAGGAAATCCGGATTGAAGAGCTTCGACTGATAGCGGTTGCCGTAATCGCAGAGGATCGTCACCACCGTGTGACCAGGTCCAAGATCCCGGGCGAGATTGACAGCGCCGGCAATGTTGATCGCTGTCGAGCCGCCAAGGCAGAGGCCCTCGTTCTCGACGAGGTCGAAGAGATAGGGAAGCGCTTCGGCATCCGAGATCCGATAAGCATAGTCAGGCGTGAAACCCTCGAGATTGGCGGTGATGCGGCCCTGGCCAATGCCCTCGGTGATTGAGGATCCCTCGGATTTCAGCGCACCGTTCTGGTAGAATTCATAGAGAGCGGCGCCGTCGGGATCGGCGATGCCGATCTTGACGTCAGATTTGAAAGCCTTGAGGCCGGTAGCCACGCCTGCCAGCGTGCCGCCGGAGCCGACCGAGCAGATGAAGCCGTCGACCTTACCGTCGGTGTCTTTCCAGATCTCCTTGGCGGTCGTTTCGATATGCGCCTGACGATTGGCGACGTTGTCGAACTGGTTTGCCCAGATCGCCCCGTTCGGCTCGGTCTTCGCCAGCTGCTCTGCGAGCCGCCCGGACACCTTCACGTAGTTGTTCGGGTTCTTGTAGGCAACGGCGGGCACTTCGACGAGTTCGGCGCCAAGCAGCTTCAGCGCGTCTTTCTTTTCCTGGCTCTGCGTTTCCGGGATGACGATGACGGTGCGATAACCGAGCGCCTTGGCGACCAGCGTCAGTCCGATGCCGGTATTGCCGGCCGTACCCTCGACGATGACGCCGCCCGGACGAAGCAATCCCTTCCGCTCTGCGTCGCGGATGATGTAGAGCGCGGCGCGATCCTTCACCGACTGGCCGGGGTTCAGGAACTCCGCCTTGCCGAGAATGGTGCAGCCGGTCACCTCTGAGGCGCCCTTGAGTTTGATCAGGGGCGTGTTGCCGATGGCTTCAAGGACGGAGGGGTGGAAGGTCATGGAATCTGCCTCTATTCGAACTCTTACTTTAAGAACGGTCTTTTCCCTTCACAAGGCTGAGTTGGCAAGAAAAGCTATTCCACACCTCTGTCGGACGCGATAAAATTTGGCTTTCCTCCCCAAAATGACTATGGCCCCGCAATCCCGCCGTGTGCGGGGTGATCCGAAGATTGACTTTCCCCGTACGGATGACGACAAAGCGAAAACGGAGCGCGGCAACAGGGCGTGACCGAAACCGAGATGGTTCACGAGCAGATCGACACGATCGATGCATTGATGGCGCATTATGTCGCCGGCTCCTTGCCTGAGCCGGCGCGTGTGCTGGTGCAGTCTCATCTGGAAATGAAACCGGACAATCGCAGCCTGGTAAACAGCCTCGAGCTGCTGGCAGGCGAAGCTCTGGAAAACGCGCCTGAAGTCGCCATTGCCGATCGCGACGGACGGCTTGCGGCGATCTTTTCCTCTGCATCTCCCGTCCCGGCGGCGCAGACGGCCACGCGACCGGAAAATGCGCTGTTTCCTCAAGCGTTGCGTGCTCTCTTGGGCTTCGAGGCCGAGGATGTGCCCTGGCGCCGGCGATTGCCCGGTTTCAGGGAATATTCGCTCGACATGGACGGCTGCGAGGTCAGCCTGATGTGGATCCGGCCGGGCCGCGCCTTGCCGGCGCACACCCATAAAGGCATGGAACTGATCCTCATCCTCGACGGCGCCTTCAACGATGAACGCGGCCGTTTCGGTCCCGGCGACATCTCCATTGCCGACGAGACGGTCGACCACCGGCCGGTCGCCGAAAAGGACAGGCCTTGCATCGCCTTTGCCGTTTCGGACGGGCCGGTCAAGCTCACCGGATCCTTTCGTCAGATGATCGGCGACCTGATCGGCTGAAAGCAGCCACAATGGTGTGATAGAGCCCTAAATCCGGGAGGAGCAGAGAAACTTCCGGACCTGTTTTCGTGTTGATCAGGCGGCCCGGAGGAACATGTCATGCGTGATTTCATTGCCCATCCCGAACATGGAATCGTCTGGATTTCAGGCGCGAGTTCAGGCATTGGCCGGGCGCTTGCGTTAAAGCTCGCCGCCGAAGGATACAAGGTCGCCGTCACCGCCAGAAGTCACGAAAAGCTGGTGGAGCTGCAGACCGAAGCCCGCGGCCTTTCCGGCAGCATTGTCGTTCTCGACGGCGACGTCACCGATGCCGAGGACATGGAACATGTCATGGCCTCCATCGAATATGAGCACGGGACGCTCGCCATGGCGATCCTCAATGCCGGCGTCTATCTGCCGGTCCACGCCGAGGACCTGAACCGCAGCGATTTCGAAAAGAGCTTTGCCGTCAATCTCTCCGGCGTCGTCAACTGTCTGTTGCCCGCGATCCGCCATATGAAGGCGAAAGGGCAGGGACAGATCGCCATCGTTTCCTCCGTCACCGGCTATGGCGGCTTGCCGACAGGAGCTGCCTATGGCGCCACCAAGGCGGCGCTGATCAATATGGCCGAAAGCCTGAAATTCGATCTCGACAAGATGGGCATCCGCATCCAGCTCGTCAGCCCGGGCTTCGTCGATACGCCGGCGACGAGGAAAAATGCCTTTCCGATGCCGGCCTTGGTATCGGTCGAGGAAGCCGCCCGGGAGATTGCTGCCGGATTGAAATCGCAGACCTTCGAGATCACTTTCCCGAAGCGCTTCACCACCATGCTGAAGCTCGCGCGCCTGCTCCCTTATGGCGCTTATTTCACGCTGGTGAACCGCGTGACCGGCTGGCGGGAGCGGCCGCCATTGCCTGGTCACCATCCGGTGACACCGCATGCGGCGGAATGATCAACGACGCGAAAACACGACCTGACGGACATCGATATTGCGGGCGCGGAAGCCGGCCTCGCAATAGAACAGATAGAATTCCCAGAGCCGTTTGAAGCGCTCGTCGAAGCCCATCGGGCGAATGCGCTCCCAGACCGACCAGAAGCGCTCGCGCCATTCGGCAAGCGTGCGGGCGTAGTCGAGCCCGAAGCCGAAGTCCTTGACCAGCGACAGATCGACCTTGCCGGCGAGTTCGGCCAGATGGTTGCGCGTCGGCAGCATGCCGCCTGGAAAGACATATTTCTGGATGAAGTCAGGGTTGCTGCGATACTGGTCGAAGGATTCCGGCCGGATGGTGATGATCTGCAGGCCAGCCTTGCCGCCCGGCTTCAGACATTGCCTGAGCTTGGAGAAATAGGACGGCCAGTATTTTTCGCCGACCGCTTCGAACATCTCGATCGAAACGATCCGGTCGTAGAGCCCTGCTTCATCGCGGTAATCCTGGAAGCGGAATTCCACGCGGTCATCGAGGCCGGCCTTGTGGATGCGCTCCTCGGCAAAGGCAAGCTGCTCGCGGCTGATCGTCAGCCCTGTCACCTTGCACTTCAGCTCGCTTGCGGCAAATTCGGCAAAACCGCCCCAGCCGCAGCCGATCTCCAGCACATGGTCGCCGGGCCCGATGCCGGTCGCCTCGGCAAGCGCCCGGTATTTGGCGTTCTGGGCCGATTGCAGATCGTTGGCGCCGGTGGAATAGAGTGCTGAGGAATAGGTCATGCTCGGATCGAGCCATTCCCTGTAGAAATCGTTGCCGAGATCGTAATGGGCGGAAATGTTGCGCTTCGAGCCCGTTTTGGTATTGGTGTTCATCCAATGGCGGACGCGCTCGAAGAGGCGGCCAAGACCGCCCTTGCCATGCGCATAGCTGAACGCGGCCTCGCCATTGACAAGGAAGAGTTCGAGGAAGGCGGCGATATCAGGGCTGTCCCAATCGCCGTCCATATAGGTTTCGGCGACCCCGATCGTGCCGCTCGTCAGCGCCCGATAGGCAAGGTTCCAGTTGTGGAGGCTGAGCGCCGCCTTTGGCCCGGCCTTCTTGCCCTCGACCAGCAGCCTGCGGCCGTCGGGAAGGGTAACGGCAAGCGAACCGTGCTGCATGTGCAGAAGTCCGCGCAGCGCCAGCTTTGCTTTGAAGGGCAGACCCTTCACCATGCGGGACATGTTTTCGGCCGTCAGCGTCACTGCATCACGAGCCAGCAGATTCCAGTCCTGCGCCTTGCTCATTTCTCCTCCTCCAGCATTTTCCTGCCGGTTAGGGACGAAGCACCCTTGATGATACGCGCGGCCGCCCCCCGGCCATTGCATCGAACGCTAATGTCATTCCGCCGCTTCCGCAAGCGGGCGGGGCTGGCGGACGCTGACTTCAGGCGGGGGCGCAGGACGCCGGACGTAGCGCGCCCCCTTCAGCCACAACTTCAACGCTTCCCAATGGATGCCGGCGATGATCTTGAAGGTGAGGAAGGGGATGCGCGCCGTCAACCCCAGCAGCAAGGCGCTGGTCAACGGCACCTGTCGTCCGGAAAATGTCGCCGAGAGAAGCGGGCCTTCGCAGTCGTTCTCCAGGATGCGCCAGCGGATTTCGGCGCCGGGCGGCAGCATGCGGAAATGATAGCGCGCCGCCATGCCGATGAAGGGTGAGACGTGGAAGAGCTTGTCGCAGCTCTGGCGAAGCCCGCTTTCCGACATCTCGCCACAGCCGACCGGACAGACATAGCTGTGCCGCTCGCCGAAAGTATTGCGCACCTCGTAGATCATCGCGACGACTGCGCCACCGGCATCATAGGCGTGATAGACTGAAAGCGGATTGAAGACATAGCCGAGAATTCGGGGATAACAGACGAGCAGGATCCTGTCCGCGCGGTCGAGCCCCGCCTTGGCGAGCAGCCGGTCGGCATAGGCACGCAGTGATGTGTCYCTGGTATCGGCATGGTCCCTCTCGTGAAACGAGATGAGATTGGGCCCATTGACGGAAAACAGCACCGATAACCCGCCGGCCTCGTCCAGTCTGTCGAGATCGACAAGCAGCGAGAAGACACGGTAACGGAAGCGATGGCCGAACGGTTTCATGCGTTGATGCATGATCTCGCCGACATAGAGTGCTGCGGCGGCATCCGGTGGAGCGCCGTTGGCCGCCGCATTCATGCCACGCCTTTTTTTGCCGCGTCCTGTCATGCCGCCACGTCCGGTTGAGGTTCCCAGGTTTGGGCAGTCCGCCAGGGTATGATCCCGCCCAAGGCCTCTGCCGCAGCTAGACCGGAAACGAGACCATCCTCATGGAATCCGTACCCCGTCCAGGCACCGGCGAAATAGCAATTACTTTGTCCCTGAATGGTGACAAGCGCCTGTTGCGCAGCCATGGCGTCCGCCGAGAATTGCGGATGTTCATAGGTGAACTCGGCAAACACTTTATGGGGGTCCGGCTCGCGGTCGGGATTGAGGGTCACGAATAGCGGGAATTTGTCGTCGATGCCCTGCAGCCGGTTCATCCAGTAAGTCACGGCGACGTCGGCCTTTCCACCTTCACGGCTTGAACGGAGATAGTTCCATGAGGCCCAAACCTTGCGCCGCTGCGGCATCAGCGATTGGTCGCGGTGCAGGACGACGCGGTTCGGCTGATAGGGGATGGCGGCGAGCAGCCTGCTTTCCCGATCGGTGGCATCGGCGAGCAGGCGGGCTGTCTGATCGCTGTGGCAGGCGAAGATCACCTTATCGAACGGGTGTGCGATCCCCGTCTCGTCGATGATCGTGACGCCGCGCTCGGAGCGGATGACGCTGCGCACGCCACAGGAAAGTTTCACGCGTTCGCCGAGCGGCCGAAGCAGCCGGTCGAGATAGGTACGGCTGCCGCCGGTCACTGTGCGCCACTGGTGCTGCCGGCGATAGATCAGCCGGTGATTATCGAAGAAATTGACGAAATGCTCGGCCGGAAACTGCAGCATGCGGGTTGATGGTGTCGACCAGATCGCCGCCGCCATCGGCACGAGATAGTTGTTGGTGAATCCGGGCGAGAAGGCGCGCCAGTCGAGATAATCGCCGATCGAGCGCGAGGCGAGATGGCCGGCAGCGCGATCTTCGAGGCAGCTGCGATTGAAGCGCAAAATCTCGCGGATCATCCATAGAAACGATGGCCGCAGCAGGTTGCGCTTTTGCGCAAAGATCGAGGACAGCCCGCCGCCGCTCCATTCCAGCTTGCCGCGATCCAGTGAGAGCGAAAAGCTCATATCGCTTGCATGTGTCGCGATGCCGAGCTCGGCAAACAGCGCCGTCAGGTTGGGGTAATTCTGTTCGTTATAGACGATGAAGCCGGTATCGACCGCAATTTCAACCCCGTCGTAATCCACGTCGACGGTCGCCGTATGGCCCCCGGCCCGCGCTTGGCTTTCATAAAGCGTAACGTCGTGCACTGGGTTTAAAGCCCAGGCCGCGGAGGCGCCCGAGATGCCGGAGCCGATGACGGCGATCTTCAGCCGGCGTGGGGCTGGACGGAAGTGCGCGTTCATGCTGTATCCCTCGTAGCATTGTAGGCGGCGAGCGCCCGGTTGCGGGCGAGTGCGTGATCGACGATCGGTTTCGGATAGGTCTGGCCAAGCGCGATRCCGGCCTCGTCGAGCATGCTCCTCGGCGCCTCGAACGGCCGGTGGATGTATTTTGCCCCGAGCTCTCGAAGCTCCGGCACATAGCTCCTGACATATTTGCCGTCGGGATCGAATTTTTCACCCTGCAGCACCGGATTGAAGATGCGGAAAAACGGCGAGGCGTCAGCTCCCGAGCCCGCCACCCATTGCCAGCTTGCCGCATTGTTGGCGGGATCGGCATCGACAAGCGTATCCCGAAACCAGGCTTCGCCCCGGCGCCAGTCGATCATCAGATCCTTGATGAGGAAGGAGGCGACGATCATGCGCACGCGATTGTGCATCCAGCCATGGCGCCAGAGCTGGCGCATGCCGGCATCAATGATCGGATAGCCGGTCATGCCGCGGCGCCACGCCTTGAAATCGTCGTCGTCGTTGCGCCATTCGAAGCCGTCGAAACGCTCGTTCCAGTTGTTCGATGCAAGACGCGGGAAGTGGAAAAGCAAGTGATAGGAGAATTCGCGCCAGGCGATCTCCTTGCGAAAATGCACGACATCGGCCGCTGCCACCCGTTTCGACAGGCCGCGTGTGGCATCCCAGATGCGGGCAGGGGAGATCTCGCCGAACGCCAGGTGTGGCGACAGCATCGACGTCGCGGGTCTCGCAGGATAGTCACGGTTTTCCTTGTAGCCGTCGAGCGCGTCTTCGATGAAGGCACGCAGCTTCTCATGCGCGCCATCTTCGCCGGGAGTCCAGAGATCGGTAAAATCGCCCGCCCAGTCCGGTTTCGTCGGGAGCAGCTTCCAGCTCTCCAGCGCTTCTGATTTCGGAAATTGCGACGCAAGCCGAAGTTTTGCCGGCGCCTCCAGCGGCGGCTCCGGTTCGCCGCCGCCCTCCAGCGCGCGCCAGAACGGCGTGTAGACGCGATAGGGCGTGCCGTTGCCGGTCACCAGCCGGGAAGGGTCGTGCAGCAACTGGCCCCCAAAGCTTCTTGCCTCGATCGCCTGCTTTTCCAATTCGTGCTTGATACGGACGTCGATGGAGATGCCGGCTGGATCGTAGCGCCGGTTCCAAAAGACGGCTTCGGCCCCGCTCTCCCTGATGAAGGCGCGGAGCACTTCGAACGCCTCGCCGCTTGCCAGCACCAGCCGACTTCTCCGCTTGCGCAGCGATCTGTCGAGCGCTTCCAGCGAATGACGCAGCCACCAGGCCTGCGCAGCGCCCAGCGGACCGGTGTCTGCTGCGTCCGGCTCGCTTATATAGAGGGGGATGACCGGCCGTCCGGAGCGATGGGCGGCATCGAGAGCCCGGTTGTCATCAAGGCGCAAGTCCTTGCGAAACCAGAGGATAACAGGGTTTGCGATGTCCTTTGCCAATGAAGCCGTTCCGTTGGTGTTCTTTTCAACCTGCTACGGATGTACGGAGCGCGCGGATCAAAAGTTTCATCCGGCGGAAAAAGCTTTTCATGGCCTTCGCGATATCAAAAAGGCCGGCGTGAACCGGCCTTTTCTGAGAGCAGCAGTCTGTCGGTTAGTTGTCGTATTCGCGGCAGGCTTCGCTGATCGATGCGCCGCTCTGGCCGCCGCGCGTATCGACGCCGGACATCTGTTGCGGCATGCCGGGGCATTCCATCGTCCTCGGCTGGCCGATGCTCTGTGTCGTCGTCGGATCGACCGGCGAGACAGGTACCGGACGAATGCCGTTGTCATCGTTGGTGTAGTCGGATGAATAGGTACCCGAATTCGGATCAGTCGAGCCGCCATTCGTCGGCCCGATTGGATCGGGGTTCGACTGGGCAAAGGCTGATGATGCCATGCCGATCGCAAGCAGCGAAGCGGCGATAAGGGACTTAGACATGGGATATCCTCCTTGGATTTTCATCTTGGATGACCCAGGGGTAACCGGCTGATGGAATCATTGTTCCGAAATTTGCCGAAAACCTACATTCAAGCCTCGCTGCGTACCCGGCATGGTTATGCGTAAACCTTAACGGGCGATGGCGCTGGATCGGCGCCGGCGCATGTCCTACTTGCATGCGGAGATACTAAAAAACCGTGGCATGAGGCCGCTATGTTCATCTCCTTTCGCGAAGCCGCAGATCTCGGTCTCCAGATCGCACTTGTGCTCACCTTAACGATGAGTGGCATGGCGGTCGCCTCCTACACCGTCAGGAATGACAGGGCTAAAATTTCAGCGATCGACGTCAGCCGTCCCTCGCTCTGGACCGCCGCGCCGATGCGCGTCGATCCGGCTACGCAAGCCTACCTGCGCGCCGATGCTTCGGCCGCACTGGAACTCGCCGATGGTGCCGATGACCTCTGCCACGACCCGATTGGCCTCCGGCTTTCCTGCGACTTGATCGTCACCTCGGGTACGGCGGCCTTCTAGGCGAAGGCGGTTGGAAGGCGTCACCGCCATCCTCCCGAAAGCTTGCAAAACGCCATGATTTGCCGTTTCATCGAGACAGCGACCACCGTTCGACTCTTTCCCTGAAGGATTCAGCCTTTTGTCTATGCCGATGCCCCGCGGCTTCGAGAAGCCCTATGCCGCCTTCCTCTTCGATATGGACGGCACCATCCTCAATTCGATCCATGCGGCCGAGCGTGCATGGAGTGACTGGGCAAGGCGCCATGGGCTCGATGTCGCCACGTTTTTGCCGAAGATGCATGGATCGCGCGGCATTGACACGATCACCCTGCTGAACTTGCCCGGAGTTGATCCCGAACATGAATCAAGACTGGTGACCGAGGCTGAAATCGCCGATGTCAGCGATGTCGTTGCCATTCCCGGCGCCGCGACCTTTCTGAGTTCATTGCCCCCGGATCGCTGGGCGATCGTCACCTCCTCGCCGTTGCGCCTTGCTCACCGGCGACTGGAGGCAGCAGGCTTGCCGGTGCCGAGATTCATGGTGACGGCTGAGGACGTCAAGGTCGGAAAACCCGACCCGCAATGTTATATTCTCGGAGCCGAACGCCTGGGCGTCAGCACGCAGGATTGCCTGGTGTTCGAGGATGTCGCAGCCGGCATCACCGCCGGCGAGGCGGCGGGTGCCGATGTCATGGTCATCACGGCAACACATCACCACAAGATGGAGACGCCGCACCCGACCCTCTCATCCTATGACGAGGTCTCGGTCCGCATCGCGGCCGAACACAGGATGCTGATCGTCCCGAACAGGGCCTGACAATGCTCCGGCTGCGTCCTGCTTGCTTTTGTACGGTTCACTCCGCGGCTGCGGCAAGACAGCGATCGATGATCCTGCCGATTTCGCTGCGGCAGGAGCCGCAATTGGTTCCAGCGCTCGTTTCCTTGCCGACCGCCTCGACGCTGTGACATCCGCCGCGCACGGCAGCAGCGATCTGGTTGACCCCGACACTGAAGCAGGAGCAGACGGTTGCGCCCGGATCCGGCCTGCCTGCTCCGGGACGACCGGCAACGAGCGCAAAGCGTTTCCTGAGGTCGCCATGCGAGGCTGAAAGCTGCGAGATCGCCCAGTTGCGTGCGACGGCGACGGGCTCGCGGGCGAGAAACAGCGCGGCAAGCAGGACCTCGCCATCGAAGAAGGCGAGCCTCAGGTCGCCGGATTGCCGGTCGGCATAACCAAGCGGTTCGATCTCTGCCGGAATGGCGAAAACCGCGCGGCACCAGGCCGTCCAGTCTTCGACGTTTTCGCCGAAAGCAAGCTCCAGCCGCCAGCCGCCGGCGGCTTTTGCCAGTGCCCAATAGGCGGCGTCAGGCGTGGCGGGTTTTGTGGCGGAGACGGCGAAACCGTAATGGGTGGCGCGAAACGGCCGGACGGCGACGGCAACGTTCTTCGATGCCGGCTGACCGGAAACAGGATCGGTGATCGGTGCGACCACGGCGTCGATCCGCGCTCTTGCGGCGAACTGGTCGTTCCAGTGCATCGGCGCAAAGATGCCGCCGCGTGCCTGGCGATCGGTGACCAGCGCCCTGACGATTGCCTTGCCGTGCGGGCTGTCGATTTCGACGAGGCCCGCGCTTGATATACCGGTCTCGATCGCGTCGCGCGGATGGATTTCCGCAAAAGGTTCGGCGATATGGGCAGAAAGCCGCGCGCTTTTTCCGGTTCGTGTCATCGTGTGCCACTGGTCGCGGATGCGCCCGGTATTCAGCGTGAAGGGGTACTCGGCATTGGTGCGATCGGTTGCGGGCGGTTTGACCGCGACGAAGCGCGCCTTGCCATCGGGATGGAAGAAACCGCCCTCGGCAAAGAAGCGGGTGACGCTGGGTGCGGACCCAGCGGCGTGCGGCCACTGAAAGGGCGACAGCTCCTCATAGGCACCGCTGCTCATGCCGGCGCGCGCGCCGATGTCGAAATCGCGGCTGCCGTTATTTTCGAAGGCGGAAAGCGCCGCGTGCTCCGCAAAGATTGCGTCCGGCGCATCAAAATCGAAGGCGGCAGCAAATCCCATGCGGCGTCCGACCTCCGCAAGCTGCCACCAGTCGGCCCTTGCATCGCCGGGGTTGTCGAGAAACGGCCGTTGCCTTGAAATGCGCCGTTCGGAATTGGTGACGGTGCCATCCTTCTCGCCCCAGCCGAGCGAGGGCAGAAGCACATCTGCGTGCCGGGTCGTGTCCGTCTCTTTGAGGATGTCCGACACGACGACGAAGGGACAGGCGGCGATCGCGCTTTCGACGCTGTCGGCATCCGGCATCGAGACGACGGGATTGGTCGCCATGATCCAGAGCGCCTTGATGCGCCCGTCGGCCACGGCGCGGAACATGTCGACTGCCTTCAGGCCGGGCTTTGCGGCGATGACGGGCGAGTTCCAGAAGCGCTGCACGCGATCCCGATCGTCGGCATTCTCGATCGCCATATGGGCGGCAAGCATATTGGCGAGACCGCCGACCTCGCGCCCGCCCATGGCGTTCGGCTGGCCGGTCAGCGAGAACGGTCCCATGCCGGGACGGCCAATGCGACCGGTCGCCAGGTGGCAGTTGAGGATTGCATTGACCTTGTCGGAGCCGGAGGAGGATTGGTTGACGCCCTGGCTGTAGCAGGTCACGACCTTCGGCGTCGTCTCGAATAGGCGGAAGAACTCCCTGATCTGCATGGCCGGCAGGCCAGTCCGTTCCAGGAGATCGTTGATATCAAGCGCGGCGGCAGCCGCAAAAGCTTCGGCGAAACCTTCGGTATGGGCGCCGATGTAATTCTGGTCGATTGCCGGACTTGTCGCGAGATGCGCAAGCAGTCCCATGAACAGCGCGACGTCGCCGTCCGGACGGATGGCGAGGTGCAGGTCGGCGATGTCGCATGTCATCGTCCGGCGCGGATCGATGACGACGATCCGCATGTTTGGCCGCGCCGTCTTTGCGGCGGCAAGCCGCTGGTAGATGACGGGATGACACCAGGCAAGATTGGAGCCGGTCAGGATCACCAGATCCGCAAGCTCGATATCCTCATAAGTCCCGGGCACCGTATCGGCGCCGAAGGCGCGGCGATGCCCCGCCACGGAGGAGGACATGCAGAGCCTTGAATTGGTGTCGATATTGCCGGAACCGATGAAGCCCTTCATCAGCTTGTTGGCAACGTAGTAATCCTCGGTCAGCAACTGGCCCGAGACGTAGAAGGCAACCGAATCCGGCCCGTGTTCGGCGATCGTTTCAGAAAAACGCCGGGCGACCAGATCAAGCGCTTCGTCCCAGCCGCTCCGTTCGCCTCCGATCTCGGGGTAGAGAAGCCGGCCATCGAGGTCGATGGTTTCGGCAAGGGCAGAACCCTTCGAGCAGAGCCGCCCGAAATTCGCCGGATGCTCGGGATCTCCTTTAACGCTGACTGCGCCTGCCTCGTCGATCGTGGCCAGAACGCCGCAGCCGACGCCGCAATAGGGACAGGTGGTTTTGACCTCAGCCGCCATCTATTCCGCCGCCATCATCAGGCTTTCCAAGGCGATGAACAGCCGGCCGTCTTCGTTCAGCACCGGTATCGTCCGGACCTCGCCTTCGTCGGCGCCGAGCGCCTTGCCTGTTTCCAGCGAGATCACCCAGTTGTGCAGCGGGCAGGTGACTGACTTGGCGTGGACGATGCCCTGGGAGAGCGGGCCGCCCTTGTGCGGGCAGTGATCCTCGATGGCGAAGACCTCGTTTTCGGCCGTGCGGAAGACGGCGATCTTGCCCTGCGGCGTCTTCACGCAGCGCGCGCCGCGCAGCGGGATATCGGAGAGGTCACCGATTGCGATCCAGTTCATATCCATCTCCTTATTCTGCAGCCTGCGGATAGCCGATCGTCGCCATCGGCTTGAACTCGTGCTTGTCCTTGCCGGAGACACGCTCTGACCAGGGATCGACCTGGGCAAATTTTTGGCTGAAGACGAAGCGTTCGTAATAGGCTTTGCGCTTTTCGGCATCGCCCATGATCTGGCGGCGGATTTCCTCCAGGCCGACGCGCTTGGCCCACTTGTAGATCCGCTCGAGATAGCGGGCCTGCTCGCGGTACATCTGCGTCAGTGCCACGATATGCTCCAGCGCCTCGT
>NZ_JBFUAY010000106.1:0-18908 GCF_056406015.1 Rhizobium sp. P1_E1
GGCTGTGGATATGTCGAAGTCCACCGTACTTCGGGCTGTGGATATGTCGAAGTCCACCGTACTTCGGTCCACGATAACCGTACTTCGTTCTGTCGGCGCCGTACATCATTCCGTCAACTGCCGTACATCGTTCCGTCAAAACCGTACTTCGATCCCAAAGCGCCTTGTAAGCTACTGATATAGGAAGCTTTTTTTACCCTAAAACTAGAATAAAACTTCTTTCTTTTAAAACTATCGAAACTTAGAGAAAACGCTGACGCTGACATTTTTTAAATTTTTCGCATTTTTAAAAAGGGCGTTAGCAGTGCAAGAGAACCAGATTTGTCGTAGCTCCGTATTTAGCCGACGCCAAAAATGAAGCACCCCTGGGGGCCGTCTGCCCCCAGACCCCCGAGGATACTTGCCAAAGGGTTAGGGAAGGGCGGTTGGGTAGGTTTTGCAGAGGAAACGAGAGGTAGGTCGGCTGGGGACGCAAAACGCTGACCTGCCCCCAAGACATAAAAAAACCTTGCGCCGGCTTTTTCCCCCAACCGCCCGGAGCGCATGTCTCTCAGGATGCTGGGTTAGTTGTTAACTCTCAACATGGTGTTGCGTGGCCCTTTAGTCAACCGATATGGACGGCCACCGCCGCTCCAGGTGCGCCGGCCATTCCTGTCCCGCAGCGGGGTCATCTCCAGACTCCGTAACCATCCAATTCCTCCAGCGCATAAGAAGCCGATCCGGGCTGCTGAAACTGAAGCAAACAATCGTTTTCGCGGCTGAACCGCGCAGCCATCTTACAAAAGCCGAATTGGCTAAAGCTTTACGTGCATAAGCTACTTATCATATTCCATGGCGAGCAGAAATGGACGGACCGATAATTTTCAGGATGCAGCGATAACGACAATTGCGTCCTGTTCATATATCTARATGAGTAGTGGTTAATTCCRAAGGAAGTTCGGAAMTTCCAAAATACGCAGCTGCCGGTGCAATGTAGTTTCGAGGCGCCGGCAACKTAMAACGATATTTRTTCAAAACAAAACAWGCAAAAATRGGAGGAKAGGTCGTGAACYATCGGAGRATTGTTCTTGCGCGCTTTGCGCAAGCGTTKGCTTGCAACAGGAMTCATTCKGCGTGCACCCGCTCAGGCGCCGGGAAGAATTCCACCACCTATTGTGCAGATTCATGCGAGACGCTCCTGATGCCGGACATCGGCAAATAATGGCGCGCGAGGGGTTGCGCGCRGCCGAGGCAATCTGTGTCGATGYGTAATGGCTCGAGGCTTGCATGCAACCCCTACCATATCCACCCATTGTCGAAATTGTTCACGCTGCCTTTCATATGGCAGAGCGGAGGCTAMGATGACCACGGCATGTGATGAGAAACATATSGAATTGAAGCCGATTTCGAGCTGCAGACGAGAAGTCGAAGTCGCGATGGTGGAAATGCTCGTCAGTTTGCAGAAACGTGGATGGTCGGCYGCGGAATTGGCACTGGCGCTCGCAGATGCCTCCGAAGATCTCGTCATGMTGATTGCGACCAAAAGGCTTCGACCGAATTAGGTCGTGGTGACGATTTAACGATKTGGGATTCCGCCGGAGGCGCAAATCAGATTCAAGGCTGACTTTTGGAGATCGGCCGTGGATTGTGATGCGCTTCSGGATGGCCAGTGGGAACGGATCAAGGATTGTKTGCCRGGSGGCACGAAGGGCAAACGCGGCCCGCGCACGAACAACCGGGGGTCGGAACAAGAGCGGTGCGAAATCGTACGATAGGGCGAACGGACCGAACGCCCATGTTGCACTTGGTGTAGATCTCCAAGTCATTGAAGTTGAGTGCTATCGAGATGAACTGTTCCGCAACTCATCGGAGGCGTTCGAGCTTTTGACAAACTTTGCCAAAATCGGCTAAGTTGCCTTCAAATGGAGGTTATCAATGGCCACGATGAACGTATCTCTTCCAGGCCCGATGAAGGATTGGGTGGAGGCYCAGGCCAGGACAGGGCGATATTCGAATGCTAGCGACTACGTGCGCGACCTGATCCGACGCGACCAGACGCGAAACGACAAGATCGCCGCCATGCAAAGCTTCGTCGAGGCCGGGCTCCAAAGTGGTGTCGGCATCCGATCAAAGGATGAACTCTTTGCTGAAGCGATGGCTCGTGCCAGCAAGTCATGAGTTTTAAGCTTTCTGCCGAAGCGGAAGAGGACATTATTGCGATCGCCGAGCAAGGTGCCGTATGTTCGGGGCAGGCCAGGCAAAGCGATACCACAATGAACTTTTCGCATTATTTGATCTGATAGCTGTCAATCCACGCATCGCGCGCGAACGGGATGAGATTGATCCGCCCATTAGAATTCATCCCTTCAAAGCGCATCTAATCGTTTATCGGATCGAAGATGATGAGACAATTTTTGTAATACGAATTCGCCACGCGCATGAAGATTGGGCAAGTGAATCAATTTAGCGCACCGGATGGAGCTGTGGGATTTGGTGTGTCTCAGGTTCGAATCGGGTCAAGAGCTTCCGGTTCGAACGAATCTTCCAAGAGGGCTCGTCTGGATCAGGCGTTCCGCCGCCAATTGCCAGGCGTGGTGCCGACGATACCTGCAAAGACGCGCGTGAAATGGCTTTGGTCCGCGAAGCCGCAGGCGATGGCCACTTCGGCGAGCGGAGTATCTGAGTTGCGCAGGAGGTTGCGGGCACGGTCTATTCGCTCACGAAGAACCCATTGATAGGGCGTCATACCGATCGTCTCGCGAAAGGCGCGAATGAAATAGCCGCGCGACAGATTGCACATCTGCGCGACTTCGGAAATTGACACGTTGCCGTCGAGGTTCTCAAGAAGCAAACCTTTCGCCAGATCCTCATGCGTCCGCGAAAGGCTGCCCGACCTATCGGAGGCTACCGTTGGCCGGCCGCCGTAACGCTGGACCAGGTAGGTTCCGATGGCCGTCGTCATTTGCTCGACGAACAGCGCGTTGGCCTCGTCTGGCTTTTCGAGTGCCGGGATCAGCGCCCGAGCGAGATTGGCAAGCACAATATCTTTTGACGCGGTCTCAACTGACAGCGACGTCACGCCGGGCATTTCAGCATCATCGGCAATCTTGCCGAGGGACGCTGGTGAAATTTCAAACAACACGAAATCGAAAGGACCGCGGAGATCCGCCTTGTAGGCTTCCGAAAGGTTGCGAATATAGATCGAGTTCTCGGTAAAGTCGTGAGCTTCCGCACGATGTTCGTGGAAGATGCGCCGCGTGTGGCCACCGAGCGAGGAAACCCCCACGACGAAACCTCGATCGCTTGCCGGTGTCATAACCTGATCGAGTTTAGTGTTGACTGTCGCCTTCCGAAAGATATCGATGTCTGAACCAGGTAGGCTTTGGTTGATCGACAACTGCTTCAACGAGCACCCGAACCCGTCGGTCGAGTTTCCAGTGGAAGATTGGTGGCGGAGGGGGAGAACTTGGACCACGACGCAGTTCTTTCATTTTTAGACACTCGAACACGGGACATGCCGGCTTGGTAGCTTTCCCACGCTAAGTTGCCACACGACAATTTGTTAAATCGGCCCCGCGAGGATCCTTTTGTTCAATATTGCCGTTTGAAATCTGTGTAGGAAACTTTGAAGCGCAGCATCTCGTCGGGACGGCTATACAGTCCCCAGCCAGGATGATCGAGACACATGTGAGTGAAGCGTTGACGGTCAGTGAGAGAATTGCGGCGTGTTTTGGGATTAGTGCTGCAAGGGCGCTGGCAATCAGGCCTCTTTACGAGGCAAAGCTCGCTGTCGTCCATCTCGAGCACTCCTATGACAATGGCGAACATACAATCCTCCTGCCGGCTGATGACGCCTTTCTGGTCATGCTTTATCTCGTCGACGTTGATCATTGTGACGTCCGCCCGGACGGTGCACGGACACCTCTGAAGGCCTATTCCAGAGGTTCTATGTGTCTTATCAGTCTGAGGAACGGCGCCGCAATTTCTGTTCGTGGCCGCTTCGAAGCACTCGCGTTTCATATCCCAAGCGCGCTTTTTATCGAGCTCGCTGAGGAAGCAGGCGAGCCGCGTATTGATGACCTCATAACCTGCCGCGGGATTGACGATCAGGTGGTCCGCAATATCGGCGCTGCACTGATACCGATGTTCGACATGCCGGACGAAGTCAGGGACACACTGCTTCCTCATATCGGATTAGCGCTAAGCGCCCATCTTGCGCATCGTTATGGGCGGTCCCCCATCCAGCACCTTTCGGGCACCGGTCAACTGTCTCCGCTGCAAGAAAAGCGCATCAAGGCGTACATAGCTGCGAACCTATCAGGCGGCACACCGGTCGATAAGATCGCCGAAGCGTGCGGGTTTTCAGTCGATGAGCTCTGTTCCGGATTTTTGAGCACGACCGGGCAGTCAGTTTCGGAATGGATCGCGTCATATCGAATGAGCAGAGCCCAATCGCAACTGAGCAGAACCGGTGAAACTATTGCCCGGATCGCTGCAGAGTGCGGCTTTCCTGACGAAAATGAATTCGTCGCAACCTTCACGAGGGCCGAGGGAGTGCCTCCTGCGGCTTGGCGCTTGCGCAACCGACACTGACGGAAACACAATCGCGCAGCACTGCTCTTGAGCTAAGCTTCAGAACAGAAAACTCACGGCGATGGCCATATTGGTCGAGCTTGTGTGGCCGGATCCGGGTGCGGCCGAAACGGCCTCACCCGGACAGTCCAATTAAGCCTGGACAAATGCCAAGAGGTCGGCGTTCAGGACATCGGCATGGGTTGGCAGCATGCCATGCGGATAACCCTGATAGACCTTCAGGGTGCCGTTCTGCACCAGCTTGACGGAAAGCTTGCCGGCGTTGTCGATCGGCACGACCTGGTCGTCGTCGCCGTGCATAACGAGCGTCGGAACAGTGATTGCCTTCAGGTCTTCCGTCTGATCGGTCTCGGAGAAGGCCTTGATCCCGTCGTAATGGGCCTTGGCACTGCCCATCATGCCCTGCCGCCACCAATTCTGGATAACGCCCGGATAGACCTTGGCGTCAGGGCGGTTGAAACCATAGAACGGACCAGTGGGAAAATCGATGAAGAGCTGCGCGCGGTTCTCAGCTACGCCCTGGCGGATGCCATCGAACACTTCCATTGGCAAGCCGCCGGGATTTGTCTCGGTCTTGAGCATCAGTGGCGGGACGGCGGAAACCAGAACGGCCTTGGCAACGCGGCCAGCGGGCTGGCCAAACTTTGCAACGTAGCGGGCAACTTCTCCGCCGCCGGTCGAATGGCCGATATGAACGGCATTCTTCAGATCGAGCGCTTCGACCACGGCGAAGGCATCGGCGGCATAGTGGTCCATGTCATGACCGTCAGAAACTTGAGCAGAGCGGCCGTGACCACGGCGGTCATGGGCGACAACGCGGTAACCCTTCGACAGAAAGAACAGCATCTGTGCGTCCCAATCGTCCGAAGAGAGCGGCCAGCCATGGTGAAAGACGATCGGCTGGGCATCCTTCGGACCCCAATCCTTGTAGAAGATTTCGACGCCGTCCTTGGTGGTGATGTAGCCCATTCTATTGTCTCCTTTGATTGAGGTGGGGGTGGAAGAAATGTTGGCAGCAAACCCGAAAGATGTGGGGAGTGCCATGGCGGCTGCGGTGGCAGCGCCGGAAAGCAATGCGCTGCGGCGGGTGATGGAAGGAAAATTCTCGGTCATTGTCGCGTACCGTGATCCTTTGATGGTTGTGATTCGAGGGTAGTGGGGATGCCGCTCTCCCGCGTTGCTAGGCGGCCCCCGGCCGGTTGATTGTGAGGAAATGCCGGACGACCGGCTTGTCCGTTCCTGAGTGATAGGCGAGGACCTGGCCCTGTAGGTCAGCATCGGCATTTGAAACCCGCTTGTGCTGACGAAGATGCTCGGCCCAGGATTCGACCATGAACCATTCGACGATCTTTTGCGGATCGGCGGAGTCTTCCGTCACCCCCCATCCGTAGGCGCCGTCCCGGCGTCGCTCGTGGGACATCTCATCCAGCGCATGCAGGAAGGCTGTGCGATGATGTTTTTCGACATGGTATTCGATGAGGATCAGAACAGGTCCGCGGTCGTGGGCGACAGGCTCGGCTACCAAGGGTTCTGGCCAGTGATTGGACGGCACCATATCCGCGTCGCCGGCCGGCAGCTTTAAACGATGCATGATGAAGCCTGCAACGAGCAGTCCCACCGCGCCGATCAGCAGCGCTCCCGGCACCCCAGCAGCTTCACCAACGGCACCCCAGCCAAGGCTACCTGCCGTCATCGCGCCATTGAAGACGGTGAGATAGACCGCCAGCCCGCGACCGCGGACCCAGTTCGGGAGCACGGCCTGCGCTGCGCCATTCAGCGTGGTCAGGGCAGTGATCCAAGCGCCTCCGAGAAAGAGCAGAACAATGATGGCGACCCATTTCGGCGGCGCGAGCGACAAAGCGCCCATGACGAGTGCTGTGATAACAGCGGCACCGAGCAGCAGGCCATCGGCATTAAAACGTTCGCGCAGTTTAGGCATGAGCAATGCGCCGCCGATCGCGCCGGCGCCAACGGCGCCAAGCAGGATACCGTAGAAGCCTGCGTCACCGCCGAGCAATTCTCGGGCGACGAGCGGCAGGAGTGCCCAGATGGCACTGGCGAAGGCAAAGAAGATCGCCGCACGCAAAAGTACGACATGCAAGGGCTTGCTGGCGCGGGTGTAGCGCAGGCCTGCACGGAACGCGCCGAAGAAGCCTTCCGCCAATGCATCATTCGCGTTCTTTGCCCGCGGCCACCAGACGAGCGCCGCGATGACGACGAAATAGCTCGCAACATCCGCGCCATAGGTGACGCCCGCGCCGAAGGCAGCAAGGAGCAGGCCGCCGGCAGCCGGCCCGATCGACCGGGCGATATTGATGCCGAGCGAGTTGAGCGCGACGGCGCTCTTGACGTCTTCTCTCTTCACCAGTTCGGGCACGATCGCCTGCCAGGTCGGCCCCATCAATGCGGCGCCGATGCCGCCAAGGAAGGTCAGGCCGATCAGCGCACTGACCGAAAGCATGCCGGTATTTGCCAGGATCATGAGGCTTACGCTGACCGACGCGAGCAAGATCTGCACGGCGATCAGGAATTTGCGGCGATCGAGAATATCGGTGAGCACGCCTGCAGGTATCGCCAGGAGGAAGATCGGCAGGGTTCCGGCCGCCTGCACCAGCGCGACGGCCGCCGGCGAGGCCGATAGATCGGTCATGAGCCAGGAACTGGCGACATCGCGCATAAAGCTGCCGGTATTTCCGAGGACGGTTGCAGCCCAAAGAACTGCAAAGACGGGCTGGGCAAGGGGAGCAAAGCTGCTCCCGGAGGATTTGGTAGTGCTCATTTGCCAGCTCCCTTGGTCAGATCAATTGTCGCGACAATGATGAAAGCGCCAGCGAGCCCGAGATGTTCGAAGAAGGCATTGGTTGCCATCATGCGGTCCATGCCCGGGGGCAACTCCCAGAAACGAAGGGCGATAAGGGTAGCAAAGAGTGTGAACCCGGCGAGCGCCAGCGCACCTGCCCAGCGAAGGATCCCCGATACCACCATGGCCGAAGCCGCTAATTCGAAGGTGATAACGGCGACCGCGAAGAATGCCGCCGGATACAGACCGAAATGGTTCATTTCAGCGATTGCGCCCTGGAAATCGAAGAGCTTGGTGAGCGGCCCCTGGATATAGGCCGCGCAGAGAGCGAGGAGTGCGACGAACCGTGTCGCTGGTGCAGTGATGATCCGCGCAAGAGGAGAGCCCCGGTGACGGCTGGACGAAAAATGATCAATCATGTCTGCTCCTGTCGTGTTGTCGATCAAAACAAGCGGCTTTGTTTGCCGCTGGTGGAGCGATATTGGCCAGAAAGATTACTGCCAACAATTGCATCAATTATTTCGATTTAATTGCGATTTTCGCAATAAGCGATCCGATAGAGCAAATTGGGCAGCGGAGGCCGCTGCCCACTCAATGCGGGCGCGATACCGCGCGGCGTCACACGGCCCAGCAGGCACAACCAAGCGCGCCGAAGAAGCCCTTGAGATCGGCAATCGGCAGCTTCGATGTCCAGGCGCCGGCGTGGTCGTGACCATGGACATTGCAGGAACTGGCGCAACCGCACGTCGAGATCGCGGTACGGCGCAAGGAGTTCATGCCTGCGCCCTGCGGTTCGCCCCATGCCGCGTAGCCGCCGAACGTGCGCACGGGAGACCAGTCCGGCATCGCGGGAGGCACGTCGTTCTCGTCGAGTGACTTGAAGTCGCCCGCACCGAAGACGATCTTGCCGCCGACCATGGTCAACTGCGAGGACAGAAACGAGATCTCATCCTCTGGGCAGGTGAAGAAGTCCCTATCCGGCACGACGAGATCGGCGAACTGGCCCTTCTCGATGCGGCCCTTCTTGCCTTCCTCGTTAGAGAACCAGGTGACCTTCTCGGTCCACATGCGCAGCGCCGTTTCACGGTCGAGGCAATTGGCGCGGGGATAGAGCTGCATGCCGCCGACGGTCTTGCCCGTTACCATCCAGGACAGCGAGACCCACGGATTATAGGAGGCGACGCGCGTCGCATCGGTACCGGCAGAGACGTTGATGCCCTTATCGAGCATGCGCCTGATCGGCGGTGTCGCTTCTGCAACGCCGTGGCCGTATCGCTCGACGAAATATTCTCCCTGATAGGCCATGCGATGCTGCGTGGCGATGCCGCCACCGAGCGCTGCGATACGGTCGATCGAGCGATCGGAAATCGTCTCTGCATGGTCGAAGAACCAGTTCAGGCCCTCGAGCGGGATGTCCTTGTTGACCTTCTCGAACACATCGAGCGAGCGGCTGATCGTTTCGTCATAGGTGGCGTGAAGCCGCCAGGGCCAGCGGTTTTCAGCGAGGACTCGAACGACGTCCTCCAGTTCGCCTTCCATCTCCGGCGGCATGTCCGGGCGGGGCTGGCGAAAATCTTCGAAGTCCGCGGCGGAAAACACCAGCATCTCGCCGGCGCCGTTGTGACGGAAATAATCGTTGCCCTGCTTGTATTTGACCGACTGCGTCCAGTTGAGGAAATCCTGCTTCTCTTCCTTCGGCTTCTGCGTGAAGAGATTGTAGGCCAGACGTACTGTAAGCTGGTCCTCGTCCGAGAGCTTCTGGATCACCGCATAGTCGTCCGGGTAATTCTGGAAACCGCCGCCGGCATCGATAACGCCGGTGATGCCCAGCCGGTTCAGTTCCCTCATGAACTGGCGGGTGGAATTGACTTGATATTCGAACGGAAGCTTGGGCCCTTTMGACAAAGTCGAATAGAGAATGCCCGCATTCGGCTTGGCAAGCAAAAGGCCCGTCGGATTGCCGTTGGCGTCGCGGGTAATCTCGCCGCCTGGAGGGTTCGGCGTGTCCTTGGTATAGCCGACGGCACGAAGGGCAGCACCGTTGAGCAGTGCGCGGTCATAGAGATGCAGCAGAAAGACAGGCGTATCGGGTGCAATAGCATTGATCTCGTCGATCGTCGGCAGGCGTTTTTCCGCGAACTGGTGTTCGCTGAAGCCTCCGACGACACGCACCCATTGCGGAGCAGGCGTGATCGCCACCTGTCGTTTCAGCATGTCCATCGCATCGGCGAGCGACCGCACGCCGTCCCAGCGAAGCTCCATGTTGAAGTTCAGGCCACCGCGCACGACGTGCGTGTGGTTGTCGATCAGACCAGGCAATACACGCTTGCCCTTGAGGTCGACGATCTTCGTATCGGGTCCGGCAAGCACCATGACGTCCCGGTCGGTGCCCACGTCCATGAATAGGCCGTCCTTGACGGCGATTGCGGTGGCGTTCGGATTCGCGCGATCAAGCGTCGTGATCAATCCATTGTGAAGAACGATGTCTGCGTACATGGAAGCGGCTCCGGTCTTGTTGGGATCGGCGGCATTGGCCGGTGAAAACAAGTTTGAAAAGGCGAGGCTCGATGCTGCGCCCAGGAATGTGCGGCGCGTCGTCATCAGCTTTTCCCCGATGTTGAATCTACATGGGGTGGGTTCACCGCCACCACGTTTTTCCCGCCCTTCGGAAGGTGACCGAACATGTGCGGCTTGACCTGATGAAGCCAGGAGACGGCGGCAGGTTCGCGAGCCCAAATGCTCTTTGCCAGCGGCACGAGCTGCTCGCCGACAAGGATGCCGAGCAGCCCGATGAGCGCGACGACAGGCGGGGCAGGCGAGCGGACATTGAGCAGGCTGTAGATCACGCCCACCAGCAGGCCGGCACCAAGTGAAAGAAGATAGAGTTTCATGGGGGAACCTCGCGTGGTGAAGAAAATCACTCCGGCAGGACGCAGCCGGCCGGAGTGATTGACGGTTTACTTGGCAGGGTTCGGGCCGATCCGCTTGCCATGCTTGACGCGTTCGGTACCACCGTGGACATGCGTAACAGCATAATCGATGCCCATGCCGTAAGCGCCGGAATGCTCCTTCACCAGCGACGTGACCGCGTCGTAGGTTTCCTTGCGGGCCCAGTCGCGCTGCCATTCGAGCAGGACCTGCTGCCAGGTGACCGGAACGACGCCAGCCTGCACCATGCGGTCCATCGCATATTTGTGCGCATCGACGGAGGTGCCGCCGGAAGCATCCGCAACCATGTAGATTTCGTAGTCGGTATCGTTCATGCAAGAGAGCGCGAAGGTGGTGTTGCAGACCTCCGTCCAGAGGCCGGCGACGACAATCTTCTTGCGGCCATCGGCAGCCTGCTTGGCAAGTGCGTCGCGGACGTTCTGGTCGTCCCATGAATTCATCGATGTGCGCTCAAGGATGTCGTTTTCGGGAACGACGGCGAGCAGTTCCGGAAACGTGTTGCCCGAGAAGCTGTCGGTCTCGACGGTGGTGATTGTGGTCGGGATGTTGAAAATCCTGGCGGCCTTGGCAAGACCGACGACATTGTTCTTCAAGACCTGGCGGTCGATCGACTGAACGCCGAAAGCCATCTGCGGCTGCTGGTCGATGAAGATGATCTGACTGTTCTGCGGGGTGAGGACCTGAAGCTTGCTGGACATCTCGTATCTTCCTTTGACTGAGTTGAAGGTAGGTAATGGGGCAGGGAAGGCGGCACGTCTTGAAAGTTATGCCGCCGTATTGTTGGAAAGCGACGTCAGGCGGCGAGCGGTGCCAGCCCGGCCTCGATCTGGTCACGATAAGGCTCGTACCGTGCCGGCAGCTTCAAAACCTCGCCGAGGTGCGCCGTATCTTCATCGCGGTCGAAACCGGGTTCGTTCGTGGCGATTTCGAACAGGACGCCGCCGGGTGTCCGGAAGTAGATGGCCCAGAAATAATCACGGTCGATGACAGGTGTTACCTGGTAACCCGTGTCCATCAGGGCCTTGCGGACTTCGAGCTGCTTTGCGCGGTTCTCGACGGCGAAAGCGATGTGGTGCACCGAACCTGCGCCCTGCCTTGCGAAAGGTGTTTTCGGAAGGACCTCGAGGTCGATCGTATCCGCACCATTGCCGCCGGGGATGATGAAGCGGGTGACGGCACCATCCGTTTCGGCGCGCTGGTAGCCCATGAACCCAAGCAGTTCGGACGTGGCAGCGGTGTCATGCAGTCGGAACTTAGCACCGGTGAAGCCGCGGATGCCAACGCTTTCGTCGATGCCGGCACCATTCCAGGCCTTGCGGCCATCATTTTCCGTTTCGACAAGGGCAAACCCTTCGCCGTCCGGCCCGTTGAACAGGAGGCGGGCAGCGCCGAAGGCAGTGTCGGTAAGCAGGTTGACGGCTCCTTTTGCCGACAGGCGATCCTGCCAGAAGGAGAGTGAGCCCTTAGGCACTGCGAACTGTGTTTCGCTGACTTCGCCAACGCCTGGGCGGCCGCGCATTACGTCGGGAAAAGGGAAGTAGGTCATGACGGAGCCGGGGGTGCCGGCCTCATCACCGTAATAGAGGTGGTAGACGTTGGGGTCGTCGAAATTCACGGTCTTCTTGACACGGCGCAGGCCAAGCGTGTCCGTGAAGAACGCGTTGTTCTGCCGGGCATCCGATGCCATCGACGTGATGTGATGCAGTCCCTTGATATCCTTGATCATAATGCTCGCCCTTCCGCGGCTGCGTTGGTTTGTCTGGTGTGATTGAAAACCTACGCCCGTTGATCGCCGGTCAGAATTGCAATAATAATTGTCAGTGAATTGCCTCAGGTGAAATAATCAATGAACGACTACAAGCTGCTTCGAACCTTTTTGCTGGCCGCCGAGAAACGGAACTTCGCGCAGGTCGCACGCGAGCTCGACATGACCCCGGCGGCCGTCACGCGGGCGATCGCGGCCCTGGAAGAAGACCTGGGCGTGCAACTCTTCGTGCGAACCACGCGCCAGGTGTCGCTGACGACCGACGGCGCGATCTTCGCCGCCCAGATACAGCCGGCGGTGCAGGCGTTGGACAACGCGCGCAAGGACGTGATGAATACCCACAAGGCGGATCATGGCCGCCTGCGAATCAGCGCGCCGACCTGGTTCGGCCAGCAGGTCCTGCCGCCCATCCTCTCGGCCTTCAAGGAACGCTACCCGAAGATCAGCTTCGAGATCTCGCTTGCGGATGGACTCGTTGACATCATCGATGACGACTATGATCTGGCAATCCGCATTTCCGCGGCACCCTCGGACAAGTTCACGATCTGGCGCAAGATCACCGTCGTGCGCCGTATCCTCGTCGCAGCGCCGGGCAGCCGGTTTTCCGACATGAAGCATCCGAACGAGCTCATTCCAGACGATTGCCTGGCCTATAGCGGCGACAGCAAGCGGGAGACCTGGACGCTGTCGGACGGCAGTGGTAGCGCCACGATTTCTGCGGGCCGGGCATTCAGCGCCAATAGCGGAGAGGTGTTGGCGAGGATGGCGGCCGACGGCGTCGGGGTCGCCATGCTGCCCAAGTTCCATGTGGCCGAGCATCTGCGGACCGGACGGCTCGTCCACGTCCTGCGGGACTGGGCGCCGCCAGACTTATGGTTGACCCTGTATTACCCCCCGTATCAGGTGCTGCCGCCCCGTATCGCCTCGTTCTCGAAGTTCTTCGAGCAACAGATCCCGGCGTTTATATCGGTAATCGAATGAACTGAGTTTGTTTTTAAAAGGTTTTTGAAAGGGATATTGCTGCACCCGACGGGCTTGGCTTTTCAACTGGCTCTATTGTCGGTATTGCCACGTTGTTTGACTTGTCTGGGTGGGCTATTCGAGCCGGATGAATATTCCGTGCCAGATGCCGCGCCTGAAAGGCTTTCGCTTTGCCCGTGAAATCATCGCCTATGCGGTATGGGCTTATCATCGCTTCGCGCTCAGCACCGCCGACGTGGAAGACCTGCTTGCCGAACGCGGTGTCATTGTCAGCCGGGAAGCAATCCGGCTTTGGGTCAATCGCTTCGGGCGGCATTTTGCAGTTTGTGTCCGGCGAGATCGACCTGCGCCTCGCGATAAATGGCACATCGACGAGGTCGTGATCACGATCCGTGGCAAAAAGCATTGGCTATGGCGGGCCATCGACGCGGACGGCCATGTGCTCGACATTCTGGTTCAGCCACGTCGAAATGCGAAGGCCGCAAGGCGTTTCCTGCGCGGCCTGGTTGCTCGGTTCGGCATGCCAAGGGTTGTCGTTACGGACAAACTCCGCAGCTACATCAAGCCGATCCGAACCCTCGCGGCAGGCGCCGAGCATCGGGCGCACAAAGGGCTCAATAATGCGGTCGAAGTCTCGCACAGGCCGACACGAAAGCGGGAGAAGATATTTGGCCGGTTCAAGTCACCACGGCAAGCACAGAGGTTTCTCGCTGCCCACGACCAGATCAATCTGATCTTCCGGCCCCGCCGCCACAAAATCAACGCCGCGTCTTGCCGTCACGCCAGGACGGATGCGTTTGCCCTCTGGCATGACTACACCGCAGAAATGACCGTCTGAGCTCGGTCCAGTTGCTCGCGCGCAACTTGCTTCAAACAACTTGGCGATACCCCGCCTCATACTCCGCCCAGTTCGTCACTCTGAACTTCATTTTACCGATGTGATGGCGGCGGGCGGCGTTATGTTTGTGTGGCATGCTGGACCAGTCAAGCTATTTTCGATCCCCGCCGCATAGGCGCAAAACGTTGAAATTTGATCCCTGCACCAACGCCAAGGGTAGGGCTATCACGTCAAAAAGCTGATCGCTGCAACACGGCCATGTTGAGCTGGGCGCCGCCTGGCAGAAGCGCTCCACCGAGAGCGACCGCGACTACCTCTCGGTCTGGACGACCCGAGCTTCCCGGCTCCGATCTATGCCACGCTCGCTGAGGTCGAAGGCGAGGACGGCTACCAGCTGATTTGGTCTCGCCCCAACCGGGATTGAGATCCGGCGAAGGCCCCGCCACCGAGCGGGGCCTCTCCCGCTCTGACTTTTTTCCGCCGTTCTTCCTTATTGGATGAAAATGGATGGAAAAATGGAGCCTAGTATGTCATATCCCATTCGGATGGAAACGCATGGAAACGCATGGAAACGGATGGAAACGGATGGGATAATGGATGACGGCCCTTGATCTTGCGAAATTGCGTATCACGCCTGAGATCGCAGTTTGCGCCATCTTTTGCGTTTCACCTTGATCTTGTGCTTGTTTTCCAACCATTCGCCTTCACCAAAGACCTTCAGACCGGTGCTGTCCACCACCAGATGAACCGGCCTCCAGCAGGCCGTTCGCCGCCGCACTGGCGGCAAAGCCAGTCCCTTGCTCCGACGCGACAGGGTGGAGAAATCCGGCACGGTAATTTCAACTCCCATCAGCGCCGCGATACTGCGCATCAGGCCTTGGGTTTGACGCAAAGGCAATTCGTAAACAACACGCACGGTCAGGCACATCGTAATCGCCAGGTCCGAGTATTTCGGCTGGCCGCTACGAGACGTCCGGCGCTGGGCCGACCATTGAGAAAGCGCCTTATCGCTCACCTAGACAGTCAAATCACCACGCTGGCGAAGGCTTTCATTATAAGCCGCCCAGTTCRTGACCTTAAACTTYTGCTTGGCTATCTTGTGCCTACGGTCTTCATTGAACTTATGCGGCATCCAAATACCCTGGGACCAAAAACGGTCGCCTGGTATCAGATCCGCGCCGATCCACGCAACACGGCCAATGCATGGAAATTCCGAGATGGTTCGGACCCTGCAACAGATGCGCGACAAAATGTACAGGCTTTCGCGGCGCCTGCACCGAATTCATCCCGAGCGGCTGAGTTTGAACGCGCAACAGCACAGGGCAATTGTAGATGCAATTCGCGAAGGCGAGATTGATAAGTCGCGTAGGAGTATGCAGGCGCATCTGGCCTGGGGACGTGCATTCACCCTTGATCCCAACGGGCGAATGGGAGGGGACTGGCAGCGACTAACGGTCGCTGCAGGCTGATCCTAAAACTGGCGAAGGCCGTAGATTGTGTCGTCCGCGAGAGGAAAGCTTGGACTGATCGGAGGAACGTTGCGGAGGGTATTGCGCCCGACTGTTACCAACCCCAGGTTGAGCTTGCCATGGCGCGAACAACGCCAAATTCGCTCGACAGCCTGTGCTCAATAATAACGAAGCCATCTAACTGATCGTATGGTCGCTGATCGACTGCCTAAGCCTGCGAACGTCGCGGACGGGCGGAGCCCCGAATCGCCGCAGATATTCGCGGCTGAACTGAGAGGCGCTCTCATAGCCGACCGCATAGGCGACGTCGGAGGCACTATGGTCGCCGGCGAGCAGCAACTGGCGCGCCTCCTGAAGGCGTATCTGCTTCWGATACTGGATCGGGCTCAATCCAGTCAGCGCGAGAAAGTGGCGATGCAGGCTCGCACGGCTCATGCCAGCAGCTTCGCACAGAGCCTCGATCCGCAGCCGCGTATTACCGCGGTCGCGGATCCATTCGACCGCGCGGCGGATGCCGCCGATCGCGCCTTCTGGGCGGGCGATGTGGCGCAACAGTCGCCCCTGCGGGCCCTGCAGGAGACGATAAAGCAATTCGCGTTCGGCCATCGGCGCGAGCGCCGGGATGTCCGCAGGCGTGTCGAGCAACGCCAGCAGTCGCAGCAGCGTGTCGCGCAGCGGCGGAGTCATCGGATTGATCGCGATGCCGCTGCCTGGCGCGTCCGCGTCGCGCACCGCCGGCATCGTCGATGCGACCTCGGCCAGAAGTGCCGGATCAAGGACTAACGAAATCGCCACATAAGGACTGCCGTCGTCAGCGTCATGGATCTGGCCGCTCAAAGGCAGATCGAGTGCGCTGACCAGATATTGAGACGCGTCGTAGCGCAGGAGGTCGTCGTGGATGGCCACCTCTTTCGATCCCTGCAGAATGAAGCAGATCATCGAGCGGTAGAGACACGGTGACGTTCCCGAGGTCGTTTGTCCTACGCCGATTTCCAGGCGCGGGATCGGCGTCAGGGTCATTCCGGTCCGCCCGTGGCGGAGCGCGATATCGCGATGCGGCTGTAGGTTGTCGGTCATGCCAAGGAGTATGACACCATTTCTCCCATCTGCAAAGCGCTTGAGACAATTAGGCAAGCAATTGAGAGCATTAGGCGGGGCGTCGGACACAGCAATCGCCTATTTGACTGGCAGCGAATGCGACGCCTCAGCGGCGTGCCGTCTGGAAAAATCAATTCACAAGGAACCTAGCCATGTCTCAGAAGATCGCTCTCATTACCGGCGCCAGCCGCGGCCTCGGTCGCAACATGGCGCTGCATCTCGCCAAGCGTGGTGTGGGCGTCATCGGTACCTACCGAAACAGCGCCGCAGAAGCCCAGACGCTGGTCGACGAGATCGAAGCCCTGGGCGGAAAGGCAGCGATGCTGCCGGTCGACGTCACCGACACGGCAAGCTTTTCCGGCTTCGCGCAGGCGGTCACCCACACGCTGGGGACCACGTTTGGCGTCGACCGGTTCGACTATCTGGTGAACAACGGTGGCGAAGGCCTTTATGCAGTGGTCGCCGACGCGAGCGAGGACCAGTTCGACCAGATGGTCGACATGCACCTGCGCGGGCCGCTGTTCCTGACCCAGAAGCTGCTGCCGCTGATCGTCGACGGCGGGCGGATCCTCAACGTCTCCTCGGGCTTTGTTCGCACGACCATGGCGGGCTACGGCCTCTATGCCGCCGCCAAGGCGGCGATGCAGACGCTGACCAAGTTCATGGCGGTCGAACTGGGCGCTCGTCAGATCCGCGTCAACGCGATCGCGCCGGGCGCCATCGCCACCGACTTCGCCGGCGGCCGCGTGCGCGACGACAAGCATATCAACGACTTTGTTGCCGGTAATATCGCGCTCGGCCGCGTCGGCCAGCCCGACGACATCGGTGGCGCGGTCGCCGCAATCCTGTCCGATGATCTCGGTTGGGCCAACGGCACGACGTTTGACGTGTCGGGCGGCCAGTCGCTCTGATCTCTGTTCCAGCACATCGAGACACCGTCATGACCGAGCAAAACCTCACTCTCGTCAGCCACCCGCTGTGCCCATTCGTCCAGCGTGCCGCGATCGTCCTCCTCGAAAAGGGGGTGGCGTTCGACCGGGTCAACGTCGATCTATCGGCCAAGCCTGACTGGTTTCTGGCCCTGTCGCCGACCGGCAAGGTGCCGGTGCTGAAGGTGCGCCAGCTGAATGGTGAGGAGGCGATCCTCTTCGAAAGCGTGGTCATCTGCGAATATCTGAACGAGACGCAGGGTGGCGCGGCGATGTACCCCGACGATGCATTGCTGCGTGCACGGCATCGCGCCTGGATCGAATTCGCCACCCAGACCTTTACGGAGGGCTGGCAGTTCCTCCACGCCAAGGACATGGCGACCGCCGACGCCAAGCGGGCCGCCTTCCGTGATCGGCTGAGCAAGATCGAAGCGGAACTGGGCGACGGCCCGTATTTCGCCGGGCCGGACTTTGGTCTGGTCGATGCGGTCTACGCACCGCTGTTCCGCTATTTCGGGATCATTGATCCGGAAGTGGCGGACCCGATCTTTGCTGGCCTGCCACGTGTGACGGCGTGGCGCGCGGCACTTGCCGAGCGATCCAGCGTCAAGAACGCCGTGATCGACACCTATCCCGACCTGTTTCGCGACTACCTGCGCCAGCAAGGCGCGATGATCGCGGCTTAACAACCAGAATTCCAAGGAGTGATATCATGACCGACCCATCCAATAGCGCGCTGATCCTGATCGAATATGTCAACGACTGGCTCTCCCCGACCGGCGGCATTTATCCGGTGTTTCAGGACCGGGAGCAGGTCGACACCGCGATCGCCAATTCGAAGATCATCCTCGAAGAGGCCCGCCGTCGCGGCCTGCACGTGATCCACGCAGCACTGAAGTTCGAGCCGACCTTCAAGGTGCTGGGCGAGGCCRAGTACGGCCTGCGTAAGATGACGCGCGACCATGGCGCGTTCCTGGGCGAGCAGGCCGATTTCTTCCCCGGCTTCGAGCCGGCGGAAGGCGAGCATGTCGTTCGCGAGCGCGCCGGCGGCAGCAGCGTCTTCGTCGGAACCACGCTCGACGGCTACCTGCGCAACAACCGCATCAATGAGATCTACCTGTCGGGCTTTTCGCTGCGCCAGTGCGTCGAGTCTTCGATGCGCAATGCCCACGACCTCGGCTACCACACCAACGTCATCTACGACGCGTCGGCCGGCTATACCCGCAAGCAAAAGGACGACTTCGTGGCGGAGATCGCACCCTTCTACGCCAACGCTATCACCACGCAGGAAGTAAGCATACGGTGAAGGCCGCTGGTCACGCCGCTTGAGCGTCGATGGTCGGCGGTGTCCAGTTCCATGGAAGCAGTTGCTCCAACCTGGTGATCGGAGTGTCGGCTATGCGGGCGAGGATGTCGGCAAGCCACGCCTGCGGATCAATGTCGTTGAGCTTTGCCGTCATGATCAGCGTAGCCATGAAGGCGGCACGGTCAGCGCCACGATCCGATC
>NZ_JBFUAY010000107.1:0-18518 GCF_056406015.1 Rhizobium sp. P1_E1
ATCTTCTACTGTGTCCTGCCGCTGGTGCTCGGTATAGCTCTTGCTGCTTGCGTCTGGAATCTGAAGCAACGCGAACAACTCGCCCTGCGGACCTTCTTGTTCCTGCCTTATATCATGCCGACTGCCGTGTTGGGCATCATCTGGGCATGGCTCTACAATCCTGCCTTTGGCCCGTTCAATCAGTTTCTGAGAGCGGTGGGGTTGGGCGCATTCGCGCTGCCGTGGCTGGGCGATTTCAATTTTGTGCTCCCCGCGGTCGGGATCGTTGCCACATGGTATTTCTTCGGTTTTTGCATGGTCATCTTCCTGACCGGAATTCAGCGCATCGACCCGTCTCTTTTCGACGCTGCCAAGGTCGATGGCGCTTCGGCGCGAAAAACCTTCTTCTGGATAACGCTGCCGCTTCTATTGCCTGAAATAAGGGTGGTTTTGCTTCTGACGGTCATAGCCTCGATCAAAAGCTTCGACCTGATTTTTACAATGACCCGGGGTGGACCAGCCAACGCTACGCTTGTGCCGAATATCTACATGTATCAGCTCGGCTTCGAGCTTAATCGGTTCGGCGCCGCAGCGGCCATCGCCATTGTGGGCGCGATACTCACATTCGTAATCAACTATGCAATTCACCGATTTGTAGG
Source organism: Rhizobium sp. P1_E1 (assembly GCF_056406015.1). Classification (NCBI taxonomy): domain Bacteria; kingdom Pseudomonadati; phylum Pseudomonadota; class Alphaproteobacteria; order Hyphomicrobiales; family Rhizobiaceae; genus Rhizobium; species Rhizobium sp. P1_E1. The sequence goes on from NZ_JBFUAY010000107.1 coordinate 639, forward strand.
ATCGCAGCATAAAGGATTGGCTTGATGGGCCGTTCATTTAACATTTCCGCCGGTCCGCTATTCCTCCGTATTGTCCTCTGGCTTCTTGCTTTCGTCACGATCATCCCCTTCCTGCTCCTGCTTCTAACCTCAATAAAGAGCAAGGCTGACGTTCTGCAGGGTGCATTCGCGTTGCCGGCGTATCCACATTTCGAAAATTACGTCGATGCCTGGAATGCCGGACATTTCAACATTTACTTTTGGAATTCGATCATCGTTGTCATACCCGTCGTCGCTGCAAGCGTCTTTTTGGGCCTGCTGACCGGCTTTGCCTTCGCATACCTGTCATTTCCGCTGCGGCGTACGCTGTTCGCTATCCTGACGCTCGGCATGATGGTGCCGGCGGAAGCCTTCATCATCCCGCTTTATTATGAAATGCGGTATCTCGGACTGATCAATACCTATGCGGCTCTGATTGTGCCGCAGATCGCGATGTCGATACCATTCTCAACGATCTTCCTCGCCAGCGCGATGCAGCAGCTGCCGGAAGAAGTTCTCGAAGCGGCGGTTCTCGATGGCGCCGGACGCTTCTATATCCTGCGCAAGATCGTTATCCCCCTCATGGTGCCGGCAATGTCGACGCTGGCGCTGTTTCTGTTCATATGGACCTGGAACGAGTTTCTCATTCCGTTCATTCTGGTCAATGACGACGCTTATCGGACGCTGCCCCTCGGCATGCTGTTTTTCCAAGGGCGTTATACCGTCAACACGCCGGTTCTGACAGCCGGCGCGGTGATCGTGATTTTCCCGCTCATCGTGACTTATCTGGTTTTCCAGCGACGGTTCATTGCCGGCCTGACGGCGGGAGCGACGAAATAGACAGCCGATGCTGTCGGCGGCAAGACCTCACACCGCGCCCCTCACTCTTCGCTTGTGGCGCACTTCCAGTGCCGCGCAGCCCCAGACCGTGCCAAGCAGCAGATAGACATGGCGCCAGTGGTCGATGTCGATGACGTTGCCGATTGTCGCATGGCCGAGAACCGAGATCCAGGCGATCATCAGGAAGGGTTGCCACGGCCGGTCGAGCAGCAGGTTTCGGAAGCCGAGAGCCAGCGTCCAGAGAAGCATGCTGACATAGCTGACGAAGCCGAGCCAGCCATAGGTGGTCAGCGATTTCAGCCAGATATTGTGCTCGTCTTCGGGAAACATCGTGCCGAACACCAGCGGGCCGATACCGAACGGGCGCTCCATCATCATGGTGAAACCGATCCGGTGGCGCTCGAAACGGCCGAGATGTTCGCCGTCATATTGCTGCACCAGCTGGGCGCGCGCCGAAAACAGTTCGGCGACCTTCGGGATCTGGAGTGCCACCAAGAGCAAGGCGACCAACATAATGATCGCCGCCAGCGACAGGACCAGGACTCGCAAGCGAAAGGCGCCGCTGCGCTCCTTCAGCAGCATGATGAGGATCAGCAGCGCCACGCCAAGCGCGAAGAGCCCCCAGGCGGCACGGGAAAAGGAGAGGAAGATGCCGAGCGCAAGCACGAGCAGGGCCGCGGCCTTCAGCGGCGATTTCTTCAGGTCGCCGGCCAGGATGCCGTGGATGAGATAAAGGGATGGCGGCACCAGGAAGGGGCCGAAGACGTTGGGGTCCTGGAAGGCGCCCTTGGCGCGGTCGTAGAGCGTGAAGACTTCCGCGCCCGGAAAGGCATGGAAATAGCCGAGTATGCCGAGCGCCGAGGTGGCGACGGCGGCGAAGGTCCAGGCGTTGAAGATCAGCGGCAGCCGCTTGTGGCTGTCCTCGATGATCGCCGCGTAGAAGACTGCCGTCAGCGCCAGGAAGGTCGACACCGCGATATACATCGGCCCGGTCGCCAGGTCCTTCATCTGCGTCAGCGACAGCATCCCGCCGATATTGAAGGTGAGCAAAAGGGCGAGCAGCGGCGCCACGCCGCGCGAAATCCTTAAGCCCAGGATGAACCAGAGGCCGGTCAGCCCCGCCATCCAGAGTTCATAGGGCGCCGGCTCGTCGATCACGAAGCCGGAAAGGAAGACGCCGAAGGCAACAAAGGCCGAGCCGATCAGGCGCAGCGTCGTCCGCTGCGGCTGGGCGACACGGGAATATGTCGCCTCGATCGCGCTCAATAGGCGTTTTCCGTGTTGAGCAGCCGGATCGGCGTCAGGAACAGGATCTTGAGATCGAACCAGAGCGACCAGTTCTCGATGTAATAGAGGTCGTAAGCGGTGCGGAACTTGATCTTCTCGTCATTGTCCACTTCGCCGCGCCAGCCGTTGATCTGCGCCCAGCCGGTGACGCCGGGTTTGACGCGGTGGCGGGCGAAATAACCCTCGACGACGTCGCCGAAGGCGCGGTCGCGCGCCTGGGCGAGAACGGCATGCGGGCGTGGGCCGATCAGCGAGAGATCGCCTCTCAGCACGTTGAAGAGCTGCGGCAGTTCATCGATCGAGGTCTTGCGGATGAAGCGGCCGACGCGGGTGACGCGCGGATCGCCCTTGGTCACCGCGGCCTTGCCCGTGGGATCGGCCATGTTGGTGTACATCGAGCGGAACTTGAAGACGTTGATGATTTCATTGTTGAAGCCGTGGCGCTTCTGCATGAAGAAGACCGGGCCTTCCGATGTCGCCTTGATGGCGATCGCGGTCGCGACCATGATCGGCCAGAGAAGCGCAAGCGCGACGAGCGCGAAGAAGATGTCGAAACCGCGCTTGGCGACGGAATCCCAGTCGCGGATCGGCTTCTTGAAAATATCGAGCATCGGCACCGAGCCGACATGCGAATAGGCGCGCGGCCGGAAGCGCAGCCGGTTGGCATGCGCGGCAAGGCGGATATCGACCGGCAGAACCCAGAGCTTCTTCAAAAGGTCGTAAATACGGGCCTCGGCCGACAGGGGCAGGGCGATGATCAGCATGTCGATGCGCGTCAGCCGTACGAATTCGACGAGTTCGGCCACGGTGCCGAGTTTCGGATAACCGGCGACCATGATCGGCGAGCGCTTCTCGCCGCGGTCGTCGAAGATGCCGCAGATGCGGATGTCGTTGTCGGCCTGTTGTTCGAGGACGCGGATCAGGGCCTTGGCCGGCTCGCCGCCGCCGACGATGACGGCGCGGCGTTCCATGAGGCCGTTGCGCGCCCAGTTGCGGATGCCGTAGGTGACGAGGAAACGCTCGGCCGCAAGGAAGAGCGCGCCTGCGGCGAACCATGGAATATAGGCGTCGACCATCGCCCATGTGGTGCCGCGAATGAGCGCGAACAGCCCGACGGTGAGGAAAAGCGCGAATGTCCACGAGGCGACGATGCGCGGCATCAGCCGCAGCTTCGCCCGAAGCGCGGGAATGGTGTAGGTGTCGGCAAGCTGCAGGCTGATGACGGTCAAGGCCGAAGCGATCGCCGCCATGCCGGTCCGCATCAGCAGGGAATCGCTGCCGTCGCCGGGCCAGAAATAGTGGACGATCAGGGCGATCGCGAAGAGCGCCAGGAATTCCAGCAGCCGCAATTGCCCGATGATGATGGCAGGCGAATTGGTTCCGTCGCGGAACTGTTCGGCAATCTGCCGGGCATAGGGGTTGATTTCGGTCGGGTCGGAAGGCTTCTCCTCACCCGTGTCGCCGCGCACCTCGATGTCGGAGACCTGCTTGCGCAGCGCTTCGACGTCGAATTGATCGCCTTTTTCCAGCTTGTTCATGGGGCCAGCTTGTTCATGGGGCATCGTCGCTCGTTGTCAGCAAGCGAAGTACCAGAAAGCCCCTAAGAAATATTTACGAGGCGACGGGCATTGCTTGGCTGGCAGCCGGGTTGACGAGCTCATGATACAATTTCAGGACATCGCATGCCATGACGGCGGATGAAAACACCGCCTTCACCGCCTCGGGCTTCGGCATCGTCCTGGCGTGCCAATCGGGCGTGCTCAGCGTTTCCGCCATGACGCGGGCGAGATCGTCGGAATTACCGGGCTCCACCAGGGCTGCGCTGTCGGCGCCAAGCACCTCGGGAATGCCGCCGACACGGCTTGCGATGATCGTCTTGCCGGCGCCGAGCCCCTCGAGCACGATGTAGGGCATGGCTTCGGCGCGCGAGGGAACGACGAGGTTCTGCGCCATGGAGAAGGCTTCGTGGACCCGCATTGCCGGCAGCATGCCGATGCGTTTGCCAAGGCCGCGTTCGACCATCATTTCGCGGTAGCGGTCGCGATCCGGCCCGTCGCCGATCATCAGCGCCGACAGTGGCCTGCCGAGCAGCCGTTCCGTTTTGGCGAAGGCATCAACAAACAGATCGGGACCCTTGAGGTCCCGCAGCATTCCCACATAGATGAAATGCACGGCATCCGAGCGGGTCGGGATCGGCTCGAAATCGCGCTCGCCGATGCCGTTGTAGATCAGTCTCGTCTTCGTCCGCGGCCGCCCGACCTTGCGCGCGTAGGTATCGCGCTCATATTCGCAGATGAAGACCAGCGCATCGGTGAAATATTCCTGCAGGCGCTCCATCTTGAGGACGAACTGTCCTCCGAGGGAGGAGCGCGAATAATGCAGGCTTCCGCCATGCGCGGTATAGAGGCGGGCTACGCGATACCTGTTCACCCGCAACGCTGAGCCGGCAAGTCGCGCGAGCACGCCGCCCTTGGCGCCGTGTCCGTGCAGCACATCCGGCCGCAAACTTTTGATTTTCTTGTATGTGTCCCACATCGTCGCAATGTCGGACGGGCTGATCGAACGCCGGATTGGCACGCGTGTCAGGCCGAGCGAGAGATAGGGACGGATATCATCGAACAGGCTGTCCYCGTACTCGCCGCCGGTCGAGCTGTCGCAGAGGATGCCGATTTCATGGCCGGCCTTGCTGTGTTCCTCGACGAGATCGCGGACATGGCGGAAAATTCCGCCGACCGGTGACCTGAAGCAATGAAGGATGCGGAGCGGCTGCTGTTTTTCCATCGCTCAGAAAAGCCGTTCGCGAACGTAGATCGTGTCACCTGCGATGATCGGCCCTGATATATTGATGCGGCCGGTCAGCACCTGTCCATTGATCTTGCGCGTGACATCGACCATGCGCTGGTTGGCGCGGCTGGTGAAGCCGCCGGCAACCGCAATGGCATTCTGCACTGTCATGCCGGGAACATAGGCATACTGGCCGGGCTGGCCGACTTCACCCATGATGAAGACCGAACGATAGCGATCGACATCGATGGTGACGTCGGGATCGCGAAGATAGCCCTGCTGCAGTTTCTGGGCTATCTGTCCCGAGAGTTGCTGCAGGGTTCGGCCGCGGGCAGGGACCTGGCCGATGAGCGGGAAGGCGACATAGCCGGCCTGATCCACCGTATAGGTGTTGGTAAGGCTCTGCTGGTCGAAGACGGTGATGCGCAGTCGATCGCCGCTGTCCAGCGTATAAGGCTGAATAGTCGCCTCGTTGAAGGCCTTCGGCGCCGGCTTGTACGTCGTGCAGCCGCCCAATGCTGCCATCATGGCTGCAAGGCTCAGGGCCAAAAGGATCTTGGGCTGGACGACAGACATCCGCTTGTGCTCACAAAAATGAACTCGGTGCAGTCGTTATCGATCCGTTAGGGTTAATGCCCGGTAAAGGGCGCTTGCAATTTCCTGGTTTCCTCGATCGATCATCACTCATTTCTCGGCGAGATCGCCATTAACCGTTGAGTTACCATGGTCGTTTACGCTTACGGCACCTTTGTTGTGGAGTAAGAGCATGTCCGGCGTAGCTCGTGATCAGGATGTGGACATCGACCTCGGCCAGTTGGTCCGTGCGGTCTGGGCGCGCCGTCTGCGGATTTTGACAATCACCCTCTTGGGGGCGGGCGTCGCCTTTGCCGGCGCCAAAATCATGTCGCCGCAATATCGCAGCGAAACACGCATCCTCATCGAACCCCGAGCGCCGGCCTTCGCCAGCACGCAGCAGATCAATGACGCCAGCGCCGGTCCGCTGATGGATGAACTGAACATCGCCAGCCAGGTGCAGCTTCTGCAATCGGCCGATCTCCTCAAGAGGGTCATCAACGACCTGAAGCTCTATAACCTGCCGGAATTCGACGATGCCGCCAGCGGCTCGGCCATGAGCAGTATTCTGGTGAAGCTGCACCTGAAGAAGAACCCGCTGGAAAATCCGCCTGAAGAGCGCGTCATCGACGCCTTCGTCGAGCGCCTGCAGGTCTATCAGGTGCCGGGTTCACGCGTCATCGGCATCAATTTCACCTCCAAGGACCCGAAGCTCGCCGCCGCCATTCCGAACGCCATGGCGAATGTCTACCTTTCGACCCAGAGCGGCGCCAAGCTCGATTCCAATTCCGAGGCGACCCGCTGGCTGGAGCCGGAGATCGAAGGCCTGCGCCGGAAGGTCAGCGAAGCCGAGAAGAAGGTCGCCGAATACCGCACGTCGCACGGGCTGTTGCAGACGAACGGCACGACCACTTTTCCGGCCCAGCAATTGAACGATATCTCCGCCGAGCTGACCCGCGTGCGGGGCGACAAGGCCAATGCTGAGGCGAGGGCGCAGGCGGTGCGAAACGCACTGTCTTCGGGCGAGGCCTTCGATACGCTGCCCGACATCATGTCCTCACAGGCGATCCAGCGGCTGAAGGGGACGGAATCCGGCCTGCAATCGCAGATCTCCGATCTGCAGACCAGCCTTCTCAACAATCATCCACGGCTGAAAAGCCTGCGTGCTCAGCTCTCGGATATCCGCACCCAGATCCGCCAGGAGACGCAGAAGATCCTGGCGAGCATCGAGAACGAGTCCAAGGTCGCGGATCTCCGCGCGAGCGAACTCGAGCGACAGTCGGAGACGGTGCAGGCCACTAGCGCGCGCGCCGGTGAGGACGAGGTCGGTCTCAATGCGCTGGAGCGTGAGGCAAACGCCCAGCGTCAGTTGCTCGAAACCTATCTGGTGCGCTACCGCGAGGCCGCCTCCCGTGCCGACAGCAATTCGAGCCCTGCGGATGCGCGGATCGTTTCCAGGGCTGTTGAGCCGGTCGATCCCTATTTCCCGAAGGTGGTGCCGATCGTTGTCGTCGCTGCTGTCGCGACGCTGATCATGAGCGCCATCGTCATTATGCTGACCGAACTCTTCAGCGGCCGGGCGCTCCGCCCAGCAGATGCGACCCCGGAGGCAATCGAGGCAGAAGCGGTCGTCGAGGAGAAGCATGTGCCGCAGGCTGCTCCGATTGCCACTCCCGCCAGAAAACCCGTTCAGCCGAGCATGCTCGCCGTTGTCGCGGACGAAGAGGATACGACCGAGGACTCGGAGGCTGCCGAGGAGGCGCCAGAGGACGAGAATGAATTCTCCGTCGCTTCAGTTGCAGACTATCTCACCGGCAGCCGCGCGCCGCTGGCAATCGCCATATCTCCGACTGGTGATAATGGCTCGGCGGCGACGGTTTCKCTGACCCGCATGCTCGCCGACGCCGGCCGMCGCGTCATCCTGATCGACATGACCGGTTCCGGCTACCCCACAGAACTGATGGCCGAGGACCAGGCCGCCCTCGGCGTCACCGATCTGCTTTGCGGTGAGGCCGCCTTCGGCGATACGATCCACGGTGACCGCCTTTCCGATGCCCATCTCATCCCTCAGGGCCAGAGCGACGTGCGCCGCGCCATGCGCGGTGTCGACCGGCTGTCGTTGCTGCTCGATGCGCTCGCCGCCGCATACGACCTCGTGGTGGTCGAATGCGGTTCGGCCGATGTCGCCGGCGTCTCGCGGCTGACGCGCAGCCGCGACGTCGAGATCATCCTCTCGCTGCCTGAGGTCGAGGAGGCCATCTTCGTTGCACTGATGACGGAATTCCAGGCTGCAGGCTATGAGCGCGTCGTGCTGATGTCGGGCGGCGAAGGCGCCGAACAGACGCTCGGCCGGGCCGCTTGAACGGTCAACCGATCCGTGCCCGGATGCCCTGGGCGAATTTATAGAGCTTCGGGCGCGCCTTGATATGCGCCTTGCCGCGGGTGACGATCCGGTGCGCGGCGCCGGCGATCACACCGAACGGCGAAACCGGCAGCACCACGTCGTAGTGTGGGGTCTCGACCGGCGCCCAGGAGCGCTTGTAGGTCTGGTCGCCGAGGCCGAAATCAAACAGCGCGACGCCCTTGCCATGCAATCCCGAAATGGTCTGCCAATAGAGAAATTCGCCGGGGCTCGTATCCGGCACGAGTTCTTCATCGATCGCACCGAACTGGCAGATGATGTGGTCGCCCTTGCGCGAAATCCCTGAAATCGCTGCGATCTTACCCTCATGCCCGTCCTTGAGCCGGAGTACATGCATCTGCAGCCCGAAATACTGCTTGCTGTCATCCAGCTTGTCGAGCAGGCCGTGCAGGAAGGCCTGCGTTTCCCTGTCGGCGAAGACGTCGGGCAGGCCGAGGCTGGCGAAGCGGGCGCTCTTCAGGCAGAAGAAGATATCGAGCAGGCGGTGCTGTTCTTCCGATGTCCCGGGAATGAGGTATTCGAAGCCGCCGGCCGCCTCGAGCCGTTTCGACTGCACACGGAATTTCTTGCGCCGGTTCTTGGCGTTGAGCTGCTTCAGCGTTTCCTCGAACGTGGAAAGGAACGGCAGCTGGTAGGCATGATTCTGGTTCTGCACCATCGGCAGCCCCGTGAGCGGGGTCTGTCGCCCGCGCCATTCCAGCGGAATGTTCTGCAGCAGCAGCAGATCGGCCCGGCCCTTGAGTGCCTGCTGAAGCTGGCTGGCGAATTTGCCGGCGTCGATGGTTCCGCCGCTTTCTGCAAAACTCTCGGAGAACAGGCCGGTATTGATGTTGCTGTGATCGGCTGCGATGAACTTCGCGACCGCGAGCCCCCGGGACTTAACGATTTCGACCGGCAGAATGAAAGCCGTCTGGTCGGCATGGGTGCCTTTGAGGATTGCAAGCGGCCGCTGGAAGGCGCTCACCCAGGCAGTGCACCAGTCGTAGCTCTGATGCAGGGACTGGAGATTGTCGCGCTCCAGCGCCCGCCACTCATCCTCCAGCGGCTGCATCGTATCGAAGACTTCGATGTCGATTTCGGCCATGGCGAGTTTCATGCTCAGCTGGCGCAGGCGCGAAATGGCCGCTTCGGCCAGCGCCTTGTCGGACGGCTGTTCATGGACATCGAGCTTTTGCGTCTGCACGGTTTTCTCCGGTCAAGAATGCTGAACGGGAAGGTAGGTATGCCAGACGTATATTTGGTTTAACCGCACGCGATGGACGAGGTTTTCCGCGGATCACGGTTATTCGGCCGTTAATGGCTCTACTTCTGCGGCGGCCCGGCCATCCATTTGATGAGCACCATCGCCGGCAATACCCAAAGCAGGCCGGTGAACAGGAAGTAGAGCAAGTGTCCCCACCAGGGCGCGTTGCCGAGCGTTGCCACCGCGATCGTATTCGCCACCAGCGCATAGACGAGCACGAGCACGATGATCAGGATCGTGCCGATGAATTTGCGGAGGCGGATGGGCATCGGCTATCTCTTGCAATGGATGGGTCGAACCGGCGCGACGGCATGCCGCAAAGGTTCGGGGCTTGTTTTGCATGAGCCGGTGGGGCAAATCAACTGCCGGATAGAAGGAGATATCATGGCCGTCGCAAACCCGACCACGGAACAGGCGATCCTCGGCGAAGTGCGCAAGCAGAATCGTGACCGCCGCGCCTTGCGCCTCTGGCTCGGTTTCGTGCTTTTGGCGCTCTTCTGTCTCGTCCTCGTCGGCGGCGCCACGCGCCTGACCAATTCCGGCCTGTCGATCACCGAATGGAAGCCGATCCACGGCGTCATCCCGCCGCTGTCGGCTGCCGAATGGGAGGAGGAATTCCGCCTCTACCAGCGCATTCCCGAATTTCAGGAGCTGAACAATTCCATGACCGTCGATGAGTTCAAAGGCATCTTCTGGTGGGAGTGGGCGCACCGGCTGATCGCCCGCGGCATCGGCGTGATCTTCGCGCTGCCGCTCATCTATTTCTGGCTGACCCGGCGGATCGAGAAGCGTCTGCGTTGGCCACTCGTCGGCATCCTGGCGCTCGGTGGCCTGCAGGGTTTTATCGGTTGGTGGATGGTGTCCTCGGGCCTTTCCGTCCGCACCGACGTCAGCCAGTACCGGCTGGCAACGCATCTCGTCATGGCCTGCCTGATCTTTGCCGGCTGCATGTGGATCATGCGCGGTCTCGCCAGACATTCCGATGATCCGGCGCCGGCAAGAAGTTCGCGCGGTTTTGCCGCCGCGATCGCCATTTTCGCGCTGTTCCAGATCTATCTCGGCGCGCTGGTGGCTGGGCTCGACGCCGGTTTTTCCTACAATACCTGGCCGCTGATGGATGGCGCCGTCATCCCCTCCGATCTGTTGATCCAGCAGCCCTTCTGGATCAATGCCTTCGAGAACCCGAAGACGGTGCAGTTCATCCACCGCATCGGCGCTTATACGCTGTTCGCATTGACGCTGGTCAACATGGTGATCGCCCTTCGCGCAGCACCTTGGACCACCCATGCACGCCGCGCCGTCCTGCTCTTCGCGCTGGTGACGCTGCAGGCGGCAATCGGCATCGCCACGCTGCTGATGCATGTGCCGCTTCACTGGGGCCTGCTGCACCAAGCCGGTGCGCTGGTGGTTTTCGGTTTCGCCGTCGCCAATTGGCGCGGCTTTTACGGCGAATATCCGCATGGGACGATGATCGCCGAACGCGATTGAAGCGAGCTGCCTTCTCGGGGGCGGATCTATCGCAACACCCCATCGAGCAGCGGCATGCCGATGATCGCGGCGGCGGCTATCAGGATGTAGCAGGCGATGCGGAAGGTCCGCTCCTCGGCAAGCCCGAACAGTTTCGAGCCGCCGTAGAGCCCGACCGCATAACTCGGCAGGATCACGGCGGTCAGCGCGAAGACGGCAGGCACGAACAGTCCGCCGACATAATAGCTGATGGCGCTGAAAACGGACGAGATCGAGAAGTAGAGCACGACATTCGCCCTGACGCGCGTGAAGTCGCTCTTGCCGCCGAGCCAGTAGGCGACGACCGGCGGTCCGCCGAGCTGTGCGGCGCCGCTGAAAAGCCCGGCGATCAGGCCGACGCCGCTGCTGAGCGGTGCAGAAGGGGCGCCATGGTAGCGCCATCCGGATGCGAGAAGCGCGAGCAGGGTGATGGCGATGATCGTGATGCTCCAGCGCAGCAACATCGGGTCGAGCAGCGCCAGCATCGCCGTGCCGGCCGGCACGCCGAGGGCGGCCCCCGCCGCCATGACGAAGACCTCGGGCCGGTTGGCGCCGCGCCAGGCGGGAGGGATCATCCCAAGCGCCGCAATGCCGTCGATGACGAGCAGGATCGGCGAGATCAGCTTCGGCCCGACGATCGCGCCGCCGAGCGGAATGAAGATCAATGCGGCGCCGAAGCCCGAAAAGCCGCGGGCGAGCCCGGCGATGAAGGCAAACGCCATCAGCGCATAGATGCCATGATCGGGCAGGGCGGCGTCAAACCATGCGCTTACGCCAGCGATAAGCGCATCCAGCGTCATGACATCAGCTCCGTGATTCGGGATTGGCAGCGAGGAAGGTCCGCTCTCATAGCCCAATCGTCGCCGATGATCGAGGTGAAAGCGATGCAACGGCCGCCGAGGCAAGCGGCCGCAAGAAAGATCATGATGAAGAGATCGACACAAAGCCTGAGCGGCATCGACGTCGATGCCGTCGTCTGCGCCTTATGAGGCGAGCATCAGGTCCATGTTCTGGACGGCGGCGCCCGAGGCGCCCTTGCCGAGATTGTCGAGCAGCGCCACGAGGTTCACCTGCGAAGCGCCTGAGGTGCCGAAGACGAAGAGCTTCATCGTGTCCTTGCCCTCTAGCTCGACGGCGTTGACGCGGGGCAGGGCCTTGCTTTCGGTCAGCGGCACGACACTGACGGTATCCTGGCCGGCATAATGGGCGAYGAGTGCGGCATGGATGCTTTCCATCGTCGTGCCCTCGGCGAGATCGTCGAGATGCAGTGGTACCTGCACGATCATGCCCTGCGCGAACTTGCCGACCGACGGCGAGAAGATCGGCGCGCGGTCGAGCAGGCCGTGCACGGTCATCTCGGGCACGTGTTTGTGGGTGAGCGGCAGGCCATAGAGGAAATGCGGCGCGGTGATCGCATCCGGGTGATCCGGGTTTTCCATCTGCGCGATCATCTGCTTGCCGCCGCCGGTATAGCCGGAGACCGCGTTGACCGTGACCGGATAGCCGTCCGGCAGAATGCCGGCGGCGCGCAGCGGCCGGATGAGGCCGATCGCTCCGGTGGGATAGCAGCCGGGGTTGGCGACGAAACGGGCGGCCTTGATCCTGTCGGCCTGCGCGCCGTCCATCTCGGCAAAGCCATAGGCCCAGCCGGGATTGACGCGGAAGGCGGTCGAGGTGTCGATGACGCGCACATTGTTGTTGGCCGAAACCATCTGCACCGCTTCCTTCGACGCATCGTCGGGCAGGCAGAGAATGGCTATGTCGGCGCTGTTCAGCATGTCCTCGCGCATGGCGGCGTTGCGCCGCTCGGCTTCGGGTATGGACAGAAGCTCGACATCGCGGCGGCCGGCCATGCGCGTGCGGATCTGCAGACCCGTCGTGCCGTGTTCGCCGTCGATGAAGATTTTCGGTGCCATGTTAAACCTGCGCTTTCAATGGGTTCTGAAGGTTTCCGGATTCAGTTTGAGGATGATAGGTCAGCCTTGTGACACGGCGATGGCGCGTCGCTCGGCATGAAGACCCAGCATATACATCGCCACCGTTGCCCCCGCAATGGCGGTGATATCAGCATGATCGTAGGGCGGCGACACCTCAACGACATCGGCGCCGCGGATATCGAGCTGGTGCAGGCGCTGCAGCACCGAGAGGATCTTGGCGCTCGACGGTCCGCCGGCAACCGGCGTGCCGGTGCCCGGCGCAAAGGCCGGATCGAGGCAATCGATATCGAAAGTGAGATAGGCCGGCGCCCCGCGTGTGTGGGAGATGATCGCCGAGGCGATATCGCTGGCGCTCATCTCCTCGACCTGATGACCGTAGAGAATGTTGACGCCGCAATCCTCCGGCGCATGGGTGCGGATGCCGATCTGGATCGAGCGGTCGGGATCGATGATGCCCTCGCGGGCGGCCCGCGCCACGAATGAACCATGGTCGATGCGGCGTTCCTCGTCGAACCAGGTGTCTTGGTGCGCGTCGAACTGCACGAGCGCCAGCGGCCCATGTTTTGCCACATGGGCTTTCAGCAGCGGCCAGGTGACGTAATGATCGCCGCCGAGCGTCAGCAGGAAGGCACCGCTGTCGAGGATGACATTCGCCTGTCGTTCGATGGCGGCTGGCGTGTCCTGATGATTGCCATAATCGAGCAGGCAATCGCCGTAGTCGATCACGGCCATTTCGGCGAAGAGATCACGGTGGAAGGGATATTGCGCATCATTGTCGAAGATCGCCGAGGCGCGCCGGATCGCTTGCGGCCCGAAACGTGTGCCCGGCCTGTTCGATGTCGCGGCATCGAAGGGAATACCCCAGACGGCAACGTCGACGCCGGCGAGCTCCTTGGTGAAGCGGCGGCGCATGAAGGACAGGGCGCCGGCAAATGTCGGGTCGCTGGCAGCGGAGGTGAGGCTGGTCGCCGTGAAGGCGTGGTCAATCGATCTGTTCGCCAAGTCATGCTCCTTTTTTCGGTCGCAAAACCGTAGTCGCGTTCGATGCGGACGCTGCATTGCATGATCGCCGTTGACGTGAGGGTGCCAGGCGGCGGTTCTCTCGCGAAGGAACTGGCCGATCCCCTGCGCGCAGAAAGGGGTAGGCGAGGTGCGTACAGATTTCAAGCGATCGTTCGGACGACGGCCGCTCGTTATCGTCGAGCGACCGTCATTTGCTCGTCTGCCTATCGGGCCGGCTCCGGCAGGCACCACAATCCAGCCAGCGTCGTCAGCGCGGTCGCACAGACATAGGCCGCGAGCGGCCAGGCGCTGTCGCCGCCGAGCAGAAGCACGAAGAAAGTTCCGGCAACTCCGACGATGATGCTCTCGACGCAGCAATAAAGCGCGACCGCCGTTCCTGCCGTGTCGCCAAAGGCGTCGAGCGCGCCGTTGGCGGTGACCGCGGTCGCAAGGACGATGCCGATCGCGATGATCCACATCGGCACGACGAAGCTGACCAGGGAAGGCTGCAGAAACAACTCTCCGAAGACAAGCAGCATAGCGCCGGAAAGCAGCACGGCCATGCCTCTGGCAAGGCTGCCTGCAATGCCCCAGCGCATGACGAAGTGTTTGGCAAAACGCGCCGTCACGATCATTACCAGCGCCACCGTGGCAAAGACGAAGCTGAAGGCGATGCCGGAGAATCCGGCTTTGTCGATCAAGATGCGGGGTGCTGTCGAGAAGAAGACGAAGAAGGCGCCCATCGCTGTACTGAAGCCCACTGTATAAACCCAGAAGGGTAAGCTTGTAAGGATCGGGCGGAGAGCGATCTTTGCAGTGGCGGCGGGGCGGGTTTCATGCCACCGCATGCCGGCATTGAAAAGGGCGGCAACCGAAAGGAGGCCGATGACGAGGAAGATGGCGCGCCAACCGAAGCGATCGGCGATCAGGGCTCCGGCGATCGGAGCTAATGCAGGCACGAAGGAGAGGATGGAGCCGAGAAGGCCATAAATCGTGCTGCTTTCGGGACGCCCGGCATAGACGTCGCGCACTGTTGCGAAAGTTGCAACCAGTGTCGCCGACGCACCGATGGCTTGCGCCAATCTCAACACTACGAAGATTGGTGCTGACGAGGAGATGGCAAGCAGGAAGGATGAAGCGGCAAAGAGTGCCGCGCCTCCGAGCAGGACAGGCCGTCGTCCGACAATATCGGAAACCGGCCCGAAGACGATCTGCCCGGCGCCGAGCACGAGCATGTATAGGCTGAGGGTCAGTTGGATGACGGCCGGCGATGTACCGAGCGCCTCCGGCATGACCGGCACGATCGGCAGATAGATATCCATGGCAAGCGAAGCCAGGATGTCGAACGGTGCCATCAGCAACAAGGCTGCCGGCAGGGAATAGGTCCAGGGCTGGATTTTGGGATAGGACATGGGAAAGAACCCGCTCAAATGATTTCATTCGGCGGCGATCTGTCTCTTCATCAGTATCGGGATTGGCCGGACAGACGCCGCAACAACAGGGCAAAGTTGTTGCGGCCTATTTGTCTGCGGACTTGGTTATTCCCATGCTTCGACACCCTTGAATGTGGCCTCGCTTAATCCCGAAGCGTTTTGCCAAATTTCTACCAGCAGAACCGGAATGCGACAATGGCATGCCGGCACGCTTCCAATTGGCTTAACAGAGCAAAACAAAAAGGCCGGGTTGCCCCGGCCTTCGTAAATTCTGTCTGTCCGAAGCGATTAACGCTTGGAGAACTGGAACGAGCGGCGGGCCTTTGCCTTGCCGTACTTCTTGCGTTCGACGACGCGGCTGTCGCGGGTCAGGAAGCCGCCCTTCTTCAGCACCGCGCGCAGGCCCGGTTCGAAGTAGGTGAGCGCCTTGGACACGCCGTGGCGAACGGCACCGGCCTGGCCGGAGAGGCCGCCGCCGGCAACGGTTGCGATGATGTCGAACTGGCCGTCACGGGCAGCGGCGACGATCGGCTGGCGCAGGATCATCTGCAGCACCGGACGTGCGAAATATTCCGCGAATTCCTTGCCGTTGACGATGATCTTGCCGGAGCCCGGCTTGACCCAGACGCGGGCGACGGCGTTCTTGCGCTTGCCGGTCGCGTAGGAGCGGCCGAGCGAATCGACCTTGCGGACGTGGGCCGGAGCAGCAGCTTCGGAAGCCGTGCCGAGATCCTTCAGGGAGGAGAGGTCAGCCATATCAGGCGCTCCTTACGTTCTTTTTGTTGAGCGCGGCAACGTCGAGGGCGACCGGCTGCTGGGCTTCATGGGGATGGTTGGAGCCGGCGTAAACGCGCAGATTCTTCATCTGGCGACGGCCGAGCGGGCCACGCGGAACCATGCGTTCGACGGCCTTTTCGAGGACGCGCTCCGGGAAGCGGCCTTCGATGATCTGGCGTGCACTGCGTTCCTTGATGCCGCCGGCATAACCGGTGTGCCAGTAGTAGACCTTGTCGGAATACTTCTTGCCGGTGAAAACGACCTTTTCGGCATTGATGACGATGACGTTGTCGCCGTCGTCAACGTGAGGCGTGAAGGTTGCCTTGTGCTTGCCGCGCAGGCGCATAGCGATGATGGAAGCGAGACGGCCAACGACCAGCCCTTCGGCGTCGATGATCACCCACTTCTTCTCCACCTCTGCAGGCTTCTGGGAGAAGGTTGCCATAGTGAATACTCTCTTTTGGGACCCTTGGCCCGAAGGCTTGAAGGGCGTTTCTTGTTGCTTGGATTGGCACGCTCGAGGCATGCCAAAAAGAAAGCAGCCCGGATAGGCTGCGTTCTGGCGCGGTGTATAAAGGGAATACGACATGGGGTCAATATCGACTTTCCCGAGGTTTGGAAAAAAAATAAAGCAAAAACAATTAGTTAGATATATGGTATTATAATACCTCATATTTGTCGAGGTCCCAGGCTGCTGCGCCGGACGTTTTTGGCGTCGCCTCTGCCGGTTTGACGTAACGTCCGACGGTCGAAAGCAGCTCTCAACCTTTGAACGCGCGCAGGCATTTCATCATTTCGCGAAGGCCGCGTGTCAGATGTTTGTCCCGGCGTAGAACCATGCCGAGGCGGCGCGTCAGCCGCGGGTTCAGCGATGATGTCGTCACGAGGCCGGCGCGGTCGCGCTTCAGCGCCAGCCCCGGCAGGATCGACCAGCCAAGTCCCACAGCCACCAGCTCCTTGATCGCCTCGATACTGCCAAACTCCATCGCAGGTCGGATCCTGGTATCCGGGGCGGCTAACCACGCGTCGATTGCGCGCCTGGTATTGCCGCCCTCATAGAGCAGCAGCGTCCTGTCGCGCATGAATGCGGCGTCCGGTCCCTCTTCGGGCATGAGGCTGCCGGCGGGGGCGACGGCCAGCAATTCCTCTTCGTAGAACGGTTCGATCTCGAAGTTCCGTCCCGATGCCGGCAGGGGAACGACAGCGATGTCGAGGCTGTTGGCTTCCAGTTCGTGCAGAATGCCGTCGGCATCGCCGATGCGCACGGTGATTTCGAGCCCGGGCATGCATTTTCTGGCGGCAGCAATGGCGCGAGGAAGCAGATGGATCGACGCCGTGCCGCCGCTGCCGATGCGCACGCGGCCGCTCGCACCATCTCTGTACGGCACCATCGCTTCTTCCGCGGCGGCCGATTCCTGAAGTAGCCGCCTTGCATGCACGAGCAGGTCGAGGCCTGCAGCGGTCGGCTGTGCTCGCCGTCCGACGCGCTCGATCAGCCGGACGCCGAGCCGCTGTTCGAGCCCCTTGACCTGCAGGCTGACGGCCGGTTGCGTCAGGCCTTCCTTGTCGGCCGCAGCCGTAAAGCTTCCGAGATCGGCAACATTGACGAAGGTGGCAAGCTGATCAAGATTGAGAGGCATACCAAAGAAATCCTTATGCATATGATAATATCAATAAGCTTCTATCGCGGCATTTTCCAGCGCATCTTTCACCCGTTCAAGAAAGGAAGAAGCGATGGCTCTGGAATTGAGCGAGATCTTCGAAACACCTCGCGATATCGTTCGGTCGAGAATTCGCTGGATGGCGCGATGGAGCCGGCGGCTGCTGATGACGGTCGAACATCACCTCGAAAAGCGCCGCAGCCGTCGCACGCTTTCGGAACTCACCGACGACGAGCTTTGCGATGTCGGTCTGACCCGTGCGCAGGCGAGGGCCGAGACATCGAAGTCGTGGTTCTGGTCCTGACTTCAGCGGCCAAGGCGGGGTGCGGATCCTGCTCGAAATTGCCGGCGCCTTGTGGCAAAACGTCTGCCTGAATCGAGCGCAGGGAGCAGCATC
>NZ_JBFUAY010000108.1:0-18413 GCF_056406015.1 Rhizobium sp. P1_E1
AGTCAATGCAGGGCAGGAGCGCATCAGCTTTTCATGGAAACGCAGAACCGCTCCAAGCTTTTATTTCTGAMGCAATTCCGAACGGAAAAACCGCTACGCACTTTTCCTGGAATTGCTCTGGCTGCCTATGAAGGAGTGAGGACATGGCTGCTAAAGAAATCAAATTCAGCACCGAAGCCCGCGAGAAGATGTTGCGTGGCGTCGACATCCTGGCCAACGCCGTGAAGGCGACCCTCGGCCCGAAGGGCCGCAACGTCGTGATCGACAAGTCGTTCGGCGCCCCGCGCATCACCAAGGACGGGGTTTCGGTCGCCAAGGAAATCGAACTCGAAGAYAAGTTCGAGAATATGGGCGCCCAGATGGTCCGCGAAGTTGCTTCGAAGACCAGCGACATTGCCGGCGACGGCACCACCACCGCAACGGTGCTGGCCCAGGCGATCGTCAAGGAGGGCGCCAAGGCAGTTACCTCAGGGATGAACCCGATGGACCTGAAACRCGGCATCGATCTTGCGGTCGCCGCCATCGTCGCGGAACTGAAGGCCAATGCCCGCAAGATCTCAAACAATTCCGAAATCGCCCAGGTCGGCACGATCTCCGCCAATGGCGATGCCGAAATCGGCCGCTTTTTGGCGGAAGCCATGGAAAAGGTCGGCAATGATGGCGTCATCACCGTCGAAGAAGCCAAGACCGCCGAAACCGAACTCGAAGTTGTCGAAGGCATGCAGTTCGATCGCGGCTATCTCAGCCCCTACTTCGTGACTAATGCCGACAAGATGCGGGTGGAGTTCGAAGACCCTTATATCCTCATCCACGAGAAGAAGCTCTCGAACCTGCAGTCTATGCTGCCGGTTCTCGAAGCCGTCGTCCAGTCCAGCAAGCCGCTGCTCATCATCGCTGAAGATGTCGAAGGCGAAGCCCTCGCAACGCTCGTCGTCAACAAGCTGCGCGGCGGCCTGAAGATCGCCGCCGTCAAGGCGCCCGGCTTCGGCGACCGCCGCAAGGCCATGCTCGAAGACATCGCCATCCTGACCGCCGGCACCGTCATCTCCGAAGATCTCGGCATCAAGCTCGAATCCGTCACGCTCGACATGCTCGGCCGTGCCAAGAAGGTGTCGATCGAGAAGGAGAACACCACAATCGTCGACGGTTCGGGCGCCAAGACGGACATCGAAGGTCGTGTGGCCCAGATCAAGGCTCAGATCGAAGAAACCACCTCCGACTACGACCGCGAGAAGCTGCAGGAGCGCCTTGCCAAGCTCGCGGGCGGCGTTGCCGTCATCCGCGTCGGCGGCTCGACGGAGGTCGAGGTGAAGGAGAAGAAGGACCGCGTCGACGACGCGCTTCACGCAACCCGCGCGGCGGTCGAGGAAGGCATTCTGCCGGGCGGCGGTGTGGCGCTGCTGCGCGCCGTCAAGGCGCTCGACGCCGTCAAGACCGCCAATGGTGACCAGCGCGTCGGTGTCGACATCGTTCGCCGCGCGGTCGAGGCGCCGGCTCGCCAGATCGCAGAAAACGCCGGCGCGGAAGGCTCGGTCATTGTCGGCAAGCTGCGCGAGAAGAGCGAGTTCTCCTACGGCTGGAACGCTCAGACGGGCGAATATGGCGACCTTTATGCACAGGGCGTCATCGATCCGGCCAAGGTGGTTCGCACCGCGCTGCAGGATGCGGCCTCCATCGCCGGCCTTCTCGTCACGACGGAAGCCATGATCGCCGAGAAGCCCAAGAAGGACGCGCCGCCGCCAATGCCCGCCGGCCCCGGCATGGATTTCTAAGGCGTTTGCCGGCCCGCCGGCCTCGCCGGGCGGGCCTCATCCGAGGGAATAGAGATGGTTCAAACGATCAAAAACCGATCGCAGGTGCCGCTGGACTCCCGCGATCTTGAAACCTGCCAGCGCGTCTTCGACAGGCTCAGCGCCGATTACGGGGTGGCAAGGGACAGCGACGAAGCCGAACGAATGGCGAGCATCGTCATCGAGCTCTACCGACAGGGCGTGCGCGACCCCGATCACCTGCAGTCGATGGTCGAGGCGGCCCGCGGCCTCTTCGAAGCGAGCGAGCGCCCGCCTACTGCTCCGGGAATTTGACCATGGTGCCGCCGCCGGTCGCCTGGTCCGTCGGGAAGACCTCTATCCTGGCGACGTCGACGAAGACGGGAAGCTCGATGGCGTTGGAGATGATCGAGGCGATGTGGGAAGGCTGGATCGGACGGTAGCCGTCATAAAGCAGGGTCCGCGCCTGGTTGCCCGCTATTGCGGTTCGATAAAGCTCCGTCTGGACTCGACCCGGCACCACCTCGGTCACGCGAACCGAGGTCCCGAGCAGGTCGCAGCGCAGATTGTCGCAAAACAGGCTGAGCCCGGCCTTCGACGGGCCGTAGGCCGCCATGTTCGGATAGGGTGCCTGGCCGCCGCTCGAACCGATATAGATCAGGTGGCCGCGCTTTCGCTCGACCATAGCAGGCAGGAATGCGCGGGTCAGATGCATCGGGGCTTTGAGATTGATGTCGATCATGGCATCGATCTCGGACGGTTCGATCTCGCTGAATGTCGCCCGTGTCGAGAGAATGCCGGCATTGTTGACCAGGATGTCGACGTCTGTTCCGTGAAGCTGCTTGACGATTTCGGCGGTATCGCGCACATCGGCACGGACCGGCTTCGCCCCGCTTTCCCGCGCCAATTCCTCGAGCGCCTCGGCGTTTCGGCCAACGGCATAAACCGTCAGCCCCATCTCGCGTAGTTTGCCGACGGTGGCGCGACCGATGCCGCTCGTCGCACCGGTGACCAGGGCAACCTGATAGGGCAGCGGCTCAGACATAGATGTAGCCTCCGCTGACGACGACGTTTTCGCCGGTGGCATAGGTGTTGCGGCTCGATGCCATCATGACAATCCACTCCGCCATTTCGACCGGCTCGGCTGCGCGGCCAAGCGCGCTGGCCTTGGCCAGTTCCGGAAGAAATCCCAGCTCCCTGGCGCGATCCGTCGCAAAACCGGCAGGAGCGACGGAATTGACAAGGATCTGGTCCTTGGCGCATTCCTGGGCAAAAGATTTCGTCAGACTGACGACAGCCGCCTTGGTTGCGGCGTAATGCGCATTCTGGGGATGAGCCTTGAAAGCATCGACCGAGGTCACGTTGACAATCCGCCCGGTAACCTCGGGCGCGTTCACGTGCTGGCGCATATGAAGAACGGCGGCCACCATCATATGATAGGTACCCTTCACGTTGATCGCATTTTCGAGGTCCCATTCCTCGTCGGTGATCTCGAGGATAGGGCGTCTCGGATAGATGGCGGCGCTGTTGACGAGCACGTGAATCCGACCGAGCTTGCCGGCGATCTCATTGAACCCGCGATGAGCCGTTTCCGCCCGGGAAATGTCGGCAACCGCCGTTTCCACCTCGGCGCCCAGAGCGCGAAGCGCATCGGCCGAGACGCCGAGCAGCTGCTCGTTGCGATCGATGAGCCCAATCCTGGTCGCCCCATGCGATATCATCAGCTTGGCCGTCGTCAATCCGAGCCCGGAAGCGCCGCCGACGATGATTGCGGTCTGGTTCTTCAAAGTTCCACCTCAGTATTTTCAGTTACGCCACTAGCATTGTATGTTATCACTTATATGCCAACTTCGACAAAGCTCAAGTGCATTCTGAAGGTCTCGAAATGATTCCACGCCTCCGGCCGAACGGTTCAATCCCCCTTCCCGCTGTGGGATTCTTCCAGCGGCTCATCGAGGCAGGGTTCGATGGCGACATCGAAACCGGTGCGGCGAGCCGGACCGTTTTTTCGACCGACAATTCCATCTATCAGATCGAGCCGACCGGTATCCTCTTCCCCAAGGGCATCGAAGACCTGCAGATTACGGCGGCCGTGCTGTCGGAACCGGCCTTTCGCGGGATCACTGTCGCCCCGCGCGGCGGCGGAACCGGCACGAACGGTCAATCCCTCACGTCGGGCATCGTCGTCGACTGCTCGCGACATATGAATTCCATTCTCGAGATCGACCCGATCAGGAGAATTGCGCGGGTCCAGGCGGGTGTGGTCAAGGATCAGTTGAACCGGGCGCTGAAACCCTACGGCCTGTTTTTTGCGCCTGAACTCTCCACCTCCAATCGCGCCACCATCGGCGGCATGGTCTCCACCGATGCCTGCGGCCAGGGTTCATGCCTCTACGGCAAAACCAGCAACCATGTGCTGGGATTGCGCATCGTGCTTGCGAATGGGACCGACTGGTGGTCGCGCCCGCTCGATCCTGAGGTACTCGCGGAGATCGCCGGGCGACAGGACCGTGTCGGCGAAATCCACAGGACGGTCGACCGCATCGCGCGCGAAAAACGCGACCGGATCGCCGAGATTTTTCCGAAACTCAACCGCTATATGACCGGTTACGACCTCGCTCACATCCGGCGGGACGACGGACGCTTCGACCTCAATGCCATCCTCTGCGGCTCGGAGGGAACGCTGGCGATGATCGCCGAAGCCGAACTCAACCTTCTGCCAATCCCCGCCCATGCGGCATTGATCAACATTCGCTACGGGGACTTCAACACCGCATTGGAGGATGCCCGCACGCTTGTGGCACTCAAGGTCGCCTCGGTGGAAACGGTCGATGAGAAAGTTCTCGGGCTCGCCAGGGGCGACATCGTTTGGACGGGCATTGCCCGCTTTTTTCCCGACAATGCAGGCGGAACCACGAACGGCATCAATATCGCCGAAGTGCTCGCCGACGATGAGGCTGAACTCGAACGCAAACTGGCCGAGGTGACCGCCGCGCTTGCCACGGGCGCGAATGCCCGTCACCTGGGTTATACGATCGCGCGGGATCATGCCGATGTCGAGGCGATCTGGTCGATGCGCAAACGGGCGGTCGGCCTGCTCGGCAATGTGGACGGACCGGTCAGGCCTGTCGCCTTCGTCGAGGACACCGCCGTGCCGCCGGAAAACCTCGCGGCCTATATCCGCGAATTCCGCGCATTGCTTGATGGCGCGGGCCTTTCCTACGGCATGTTCGGCCATGTCGATGCCGGCGTCCTGCACGTGCGGCCTGCCCTCGATCTCACCCGCGATGACCATGTCCGGCTGGTCCGGGAGGTCAGCGACGCCGTCGTGGCGCTGACGCGTAGATATGGCGGCGTGCTCTGGGGGGAGCACGGCAAGGGGGTACGTTCCGAATATGTGCCTGAATTCTTCGGCGACCTCTATCCCAGCCTGCAGGAGATCAAACGGGCTTTCGATCCGGAAAACCGCCTCAACCCTGGCAAGATCGCAACGCCTTCCAGCGGCCAAGAGCTGCTGAAGATCGACGAGGTTCCGCTGCGGGGAGACGTCGACCGCATCATCGGCAACGAGATCCGCGCAGCCTTCGACAACGCTGCCTATTGCAACGGCAACGGCGCCTGTTTCGATTTCGACGAAACGAGCCCCATGTGCCCCTCCTACAAGGCGACACGCGATCGGCGTTTTTCGCCCAAGGGCCGCGCCGCTCTGATGCGGGAATGGCTGAGGCAGCTTGCCGAGAAGGGCATCGATCCCCGCCAGGAGGCAAAACGCCTGCGGCAGAGCGTTCCGCTCGCGAGCTTCGCGCGGCGTGTCTTCAACTCCCTGAACCCTCAAAATCGGGACGACTTTTCCCACGAAGTCCGCGCTTCGATGGACACCTGTCTGGCGTGCAAAGCCTGCGCGGGACAATGTCCCGTAAAAGTCAGCGTCCCGGCCTTCCGCTCCAAATTCCTGGAACTTTACTACGGGCGCTACCTCCGTCCGCTGAAGGATCCGCTGGTAGCAGCCATCGAGACCACCCTGCCCCTGGTCCATCGGATACGGCCGGCCTACAACCTGGTCGTCGGCACGCGAGCCGGCAGGATGATGATGCGCGTTGCCGGACTGACGTCCCTGCCCCACCTGCCGCGGCTCTCTCTGGCGAAGGAGGCCGCCCGCCTTGGCGTGCCGCTTGCGACCCCTCGGCGGATCGAGGCATTGTCGCCGCGTGAGAGGGAGCAGAGCGTCATCTTCGTCGCCGATGCGTTTACCGCCTATTTCGATCCTGAGGTCGCTCTCGCCGCGATCGGGCTTGCGCGGAAAATGGGGCTTTCGCCGTTCCTCGCCGCGTCCCACGTCAATGGCAAAGCCCTGCACGTTCATGGCTACCTCGGACGTTTCGAGGCTGCGGCCGGGCGGACCGCGCACTATCTTCAGCAGTTGAATGACGCGGGCGTGGCGCTTGTGGGGCTCGATCCGTCGATGACGCTTGCGTTCCGCAGCGAATACAAGGGGGTGCTGAAGGCGAGCATCCTCCTTCCGCAGGAATGGCTGGCCGCCAACCTCGGCCGCCTTGCCGCATCACCCTCCGCCGCCAAAGGCAGGAGCTTCCGGTTGATGGCCCATTGCACCGAACGCACCAATGCGCCCGCCTCCATTGCGCAATGGAAACAGGTGTTCGGCAGCCTCGGCATCGACCTTCAGGCAGCAGAAACGGGTTGTTGCGGAATGGCCGGTACCTTTGGCCACGAGGCCCGCAATCGACCGATCTCCGAGCGCCTCTATGCGATGAGCTGGAAGCCGGAGGTCGATGCCGCCGGCGACAACGACAGTCTCATGGCCACCGGATATTCATGCCGCTCGCAGGTGAAGGAAATCGACAACAAGCGCCTCCCGCACCCCTTTCAGGTCATCGATAAGATAATGTCTGAAAGAGCCGACATTCCGCAATCAGACGTGGCATGATATGTGATATGTGCTAAATTTGATCGTGAAAATCGGAGCAAACCAGTGTCAATCATCACGCAACGAGGCAATCTCGCGGAAATCGTCGTTGCGAAGCTGATGGAACGGATCGACTCCGGTCTTTATGCTCCCGGCGAGAAAATTCCGTCAAGTGCCCAGCTGTGCGAAGAGTTCGGCGTGTCCCGAACCGTCATTCGCGAGGCGCTCACCTCTCTCAAGGTTGGCGGACGTGTGACCGCGCGACAGGGTGCCGGCGTCTACGTGAGCGACAAGGACGCAAAGACCCTCAATTTCGAAATCAGCCGCATCGAGGACATTCGCTCCGCGATGCAGATCCTGGAATTGCGGCTCGGCGTCGAGATACAATCCGTCGCCCTTGCAGCGTCGAGGCGCACGCCGGAGGCGCTGGCTGAAATTGCCCGCGCCTACGACAACCTTGAAAACCTGGTGACGGACGATGCCGAGGTCGAAGCACGCGCCGATTTCGAGTTTCACCTTGCGATCGCCCGTGCCACCCGCAATCCCCACTTCCCGAGTTTTCTGGAAGCGGTGATAGAGAGCATCAATTTCGACCTCGTACTCAAGCATCGCCAATCGGCGCGCGGCTACAGCACCTACCTGAAGAAGATCAACAAGGAACATGCCGCGATCCTGGCCGCCATCACCCAGGGTGATGCCAAGGCTGCGAAGGCCGCGCTGATCGTCCATCTGGAGGAAAGCCTCCATCGTTACCGCACGATGCTCAATGAGCCGACGAGCAGCGAAACGGAGAATTAAGTCAGGGGAAGGAAAGGATGATCCGCCTGCTGCTACGCTTCCTGCGCTCCTATCTTACCGTTTTCCACGACCGAAAGGATCAAGGATCAGCGCCGCTGGCTTACCGTTGGGGGTGATCCTTGTCGGCGCCCCTCAAGCGACTTCACTTTCCGCTGGTCTGCTGCGGCGCCGCCCGGCTTTTTGAGGCGGCGCCTTTTCCTGCGATCACTTTCCCTGTGCGATCGCCTGGTCGCGAATTTGCGTCAGGCTCATTTTCGGCGTCAGCGCTTCCGGGTCGATCCGGATTTCGATGAGACCCGGCTTGCCGGAAGTCTCGCAGCGTTGGAAGGCGCCGGCGAAGTCCTCGGTCCTTTCCACGGTCTCACCATGGAGGCCATAGGATCGCGCCAGCGAGGCAAAGTCCGGGTTCGTCAGGCGGGTGCCGGAGACGCGGCCGGGATACTCACGCTCCTGGTGCATGCGGATCGTGCCATACATGCCGTTGTTGATGACGAGAAAGATGACGCGAGCGTCATACTGCATGGCGGTTGCGAGTTCCTGACCGTTCATCAGGAAACATCCGTCGCCGGCAAAGGCAACGACCGTGCGCGCGGGATCGGTGATCTTGGCGGCGATCGCCGCCGGCACGCCGTAGCCCATGGAACCATTCGTCGGTCCGAGCTGGGTGCGGAAGGTGCGATACTGATAGAAGCGATGCGCCCAGGCGGAATAATTGCCGGCGCCGGTGGTCAGAATGGCGTCCGGCTTGAGATGGCCGCGCAGCCATTCCATGATATCGCCCATCTGCACCGGACCGGGCACCTCAGGATGCGCGAGATTTTCGAGATAGTCGGCATGGGCCGTCCTGGTCCAGTCCTTCCACACCGGCGCAGCCCGCGGCTTCAGCTTTGCCGCCTGCGAGAGGAAACCCGCGACGCTGGCATTGATCGGCAATCGCGCGTGATAAACGCGCCCCAGCTCCTCCGCGCTCGGATGAATGTGAACGAGCAACTGCTTCGGGACCGGAATGTCGATCAGCGTATAGGCGCCAGTGGTCATCTCCCCGAGACGGGCGCCGATGGAGATCAGAAGGTCGCAATCCTTCACATGGCGGATCAGCTTCGGCCCTGCGGCAAGACCGAGGTCGCCGGCATAGTTTTCGTGCGTATTGTCGAACAGATCCTGGCAGCGGAAGGAAGCTGCGACAGGCAGGCAGAAGGCTTCCGAAAACGCCTTCAGGTCGGCAACGGCCTGCTGCGTCCAGCCGCCGCCGCCAACGACAACCATCGGGCGTTTCGCCTCGGAGAGAAGGCCGAGCAATTCCTCGAATTGCGGCGGGCCGGCAAAGCCCTCAACTCGCTTGTAGGGCGGGGTGTCGGCGACATCGACCATATCGGTCAGCATGTCTTCAGGAAGAGCGACGACCACCGGTCCCGGCCTGCCGTTGACAGCTCGGTGGAATGCCTGGCTGATGAGCTCAGGGATGCGGGCGGCATCCTCAATTTCGACTACCCACTTTGCCATTTGGCCGAACATGCGGCGATAATCGATCTCTTGGAACGCTTCGCGCTCCATCTGATCGCGCGCCACCTGCCCGATGAACAGGATCATCGGTGTCGAATCCTGGAAGGCGGTATGCACGCCCACGGACGCGTTCGTCGCGCCCGGCCCGCGGGTGACGAAGCAGATGCCGGGTTTGCCGGTCATCTTGCCGTAGGCTTCCGCCATGTAGGCGGCGCCGCCTTCCTGCCGGCAGACGATGAATTCGATGGCGTCTTCCACGTCGTGAAAGGCGTCGAGGGCAGCAAGATAGCTTTCGCCCGGCACGCCGAACACGCGCTCGACACCATGGATGCGCAAGGCATCGACGAGCGCCTGGCCGCCGCTGCGCTTGGATGTTTCGTTTTTCATCGGGAGCCCCTCTCCTATGCTTTAAATGACGGCGTCTTCAAGGAAGGGGCGGTCAGCTGCCACCCGCTCGTAGCCGAATGGCGAAAGATCAAGCGTCTTGAAGCCGCCATAGGCAATCAGTTCCGAGAGACCCCGTCCCATTGCCGGCGACTGCTGGAGACCGTGCCCCGAGAAGCCGTTTGCGAAGAGGAAATTGCTGACCTCAGTATGCGGTCCGAGGACGACATTGTGATCGAGGGTGCAATAGTCGTAGTGGCCGGCCCAGGAATTGACGACCTTGATCGCCTCAAAGGCCGGCACCCGGTTCGCCAGGATCGGCCAGATTTCCTCGTCGAATTCGTCATGCATGACGTCGAAATCGTTCGGATCTACCTCAGGGTCATGTTTGGGATAGGTGCCCATCAGATAGAACTTGCCCTCGGGCCGGAAGAAAACGCCGGTGGGGTCGATCGTCAGCCCCACCTTTCCTTCCAGGGGCGTTCGGCAATCGACGACGAACAGCGAGCGTCGGCGTGGCTCCACGGGGACGTCGAGCCCAGCCATCCCAGCGACTTTCTTGCCGTTGGTGCCTGAGGTGTTGACCATCGTGCCACAGGCAATCGTCTGGCCGCTCTTCGTCGACACGGAAACGATGCGGTCTCCCTCTCGGTTGATGGCGACGACTTCGTCTTCGATGTATTCGACGCCGAGCGAGCGCGCCTTCTTGCGAAAGCCCTGCAGCAGACCGACACTGTCGAACCAGCCCTCGCCCCGCTCGCCGGTGCTGCCGAGCGTCAATCCTTCGAGGTTCAGCCAGGGAAACCGGCGGCCGAGACCATCCGGATCGAGCAGCGTCACCTCCGCGCCGCACGAGACCTGGGTCTCGTGGTTGCGCCGGAGAACCTGATCGCCGCGATCGTCCTCGGCGAGGAACAGATAACCGGCCTCGTGAAAACCAATCTCGGGCGTGTCGTCGTCGACAATGACGTTTTCCTTGAAGTGGCGGATGAACTCCGTCCCGAACTGCGAGACTTTGACATTGATCGCATTCGAAAACTGGTGGCGGATGGAGCTGGAGGATAGCGCCGTCGCCGAACGCTGATAGGTCCAGTCCTTCTCGATCACCAGGACCGATCCGTTGAAGTCCGGGTTGGTCGCCAGAAAATATGCCGTCGAACTGCCGACCACTGCACCGCCGACGATCACCACGTCATAGGACGACTTGGAAGCTTGCATCAGGGCGTCTCACTTCTTCTCGTCTTCATAGTGGCCGGCGGCGGCAAAGCTGCCGCCCTGGAAGCGCACCGCCGGATCGTTGGGATCGCCCTGTTTCGTATTCTCGAAAACCTTGTCCGCGTAATCGTCGGCGCTGTCTTCCGGCCTGTATCCGAGCGATGCCGCCGTGCGGTTGTCCCAGAACGCCCGGCTGTTGTTGGACATGCCATAGGCGACCATGAAGCCGACGCGTTCGGCCGACAGGCTCTTTTCGACGAGCTGGCGGCAATCGCGATAGGAAAGCCAGGTGATGAGATGGCGCCGGTCCGTCGGCTCGGGGAAAGACGAGCCGATACGCAGGCTCACGGTCTCGATCCCGAACTTGTCGAAATAGTAACGGCTGAGGTTTTCGACGAAGGTCTTCGACACGCCGTAGAGACTGTCGGGGCGGGTCGGAACGTCGCCGTCGATCGTCTCGGTGCGCTCGTAAAAACCGATGGCGTGAACGGAGCTGGCATAGACGATGCGCTTGACGCCATGCTGCCGGGCTGCCTCATAGATGTTGTAGCTGCCGACGATGTTGGCGTTAAGAATGGTGTTCCAGGGGGCCTCCAGCCCTTGACCACCCATATGAATGATGGCGTCGCAGCCCTCCACGGCTTTCGAAACAGCGTCGAAATCGGAAAGGTCCGCCGGGAAATCCTCCTCGTGCGGCTCGAGGTTCTCGCAAGGCTTGCGTGCAGACAGCCTGAGGATCTTGCCAAGCCTTGTTCCTGACTTGCGCAGCTGGGTTCCCAGAGCGCCGGCCGCGCCGGTCAGAAGCGTGCGCTGATAATCGGTCATCGAATTTTCCCTTTAGCGAAGTTTGGCCAGTGCATCGGCGGTGCGCTCGATGGCAATGGCAAGATTGTCACGCGATGTCGCGAAGGAAAGGCGAATATAGGGYTCGACACCGAAAGCGGCACCGGGAACGGTGGCGACCTTGCCTTCCCTGAGGAGATAGGAGGCCAGTTCCGTATCGTTGGAAATCCTGGCGCCGTCTGGCGCCGTCTTGCCGATATAGTGGGCGCATTTGGGAAAGAGGTAAAAGGCTCCTTCCGGAGCCCGCACATCAAGACCGGGTATCGCGCTGAAGCCCCTTGCGACCAGTTGACCGCGCGCCTTGTATTCGGCAACCGCCGTCGTGACGAAGTCCTGGGGACCGTTGAGCGCGGCGGCGGCGGCAAACTGGGTGATCGAGGACGGGCAAGTCGTGCTCTGGGACTGAAGCTTGTTCAGCGCCTTGGTCAGTTCGCGCGGACCGGCCGCATAGCCGAGGCGCCATCCTGTCATGGCATAGGCCTTGGATACGCCGTTGATGATGAGCGTGCGGTCCTTCAGCTCCGGGCACGCGACGACGAACGACGTGAAGGGCACGTCGCCGCAGACGATATGTTCGTAGATCTCATCCGACATGATCGCCACGTGGGGATGCCGTGCCAGCACTGCACCAAGCGCCCTCAGTTCGTCCGCCGTATAGATCGCCCCCGTCGGATTGGACGGAGAATTGAACAGGAACCAACGCGTCTTCGGCGTGATAGCTGCTTCCAGCCGCTCGGCTGTGATCTTGAAGGCATCCTCGACACCGCAAGGCACGATCTTCGGAATGCCGCCGTGCAGGACGACGATGTCGGTGTAGGAGACCCAGTAAGGCGCCGGCACGACCACCTCGTCGCCGGGCTCCAGCGTGGCCAGGAATGCATTGAAGAGGATCTGCTTGGCGCCGTTGCCGATGGAGATCTCATCCATGGCGTAGTCGAGGCCGTTCTCGCGTTTGAACTTGGCGACGATCGCCTCGCGCAGCTCCACCAGGCCGTCCGGCGCGGTATAGCGGGTAAGCCCCTTGCGCATGGCCTCGATCGCCGCCTGAACGATATGATCAGGAGTGTCGAAATCTGGCTCGCCGAGCGACAGGTCGACGACATGCTCTCCTTTGGCCCGCATCGCCTTGGCGGCGACCGACACCGCCATGGACGGCGAGGATTTGATCGTCGCGACGCGTGTGCTTTCGAATGCAATCATGTTCATGCCTTGCCTCCCTTAGTCCGGCTCCTGCCGTAGGCTTCAGCCTGTTCTTCGGTGATGTATCCATGCTTCAGGTCCTGCTCGATCGCCTCAGCCGGGCGATGTGCCGGATCGCCGTAACCGCCGCCGCCCGGAAGCGACAGAACCAGGCGCCTGCCTTCCGGCACGAATTGCAGCCCCTTGCCCTTGAGAACCGTACCGTCGTCGAGCGCGACTGCGCCGGCCGTGCCGCTCAGTCCGCCTTCGCGGCCGCGGGCGGGGTGGCCAAGCCTGTCGAACATGGCGGAGAAGCGGAAGCTGAAGCCTTCGGCCGCTTCGATCTCGATCATCTGGCCGAGACCGCCGCGTTGCGCGCCGGCACCCCCTGACCCCTCGCGCAATTCCTTGCGCCAGACGATGACGGGGCCGACATTCTCCGTCGCCTCGATCGGCATCGTGTGGACGCCGCTCGGAAAGGCAGTGGCGTTCAAGCCATCGAGAGCGGCGCGTGCGCCGGTGCCGCCGGAATTGAACATCAGGATTTCTGYGCCCCTGCCGCCGATCTGATCGGAGACGGGGCGCACGCTCATATGCAGGTTCCAGAGTGCGCTGGCACCTTCCGCAGGCACCTGGCCTGGAAGCGCCTGATGCAGCGCGCCCAGCACGAGATCCGGGACAAAATGGCCGAGAACGTGGCGGACAGCGACCGGCGCCGGCCGCTTGGCATTGAGGATGCAACCTTCCGGCGCCACCACCTCGAAAGGTGCAAGCGAGGCAGCGTTATTTGGAATTTCCGGCGCCACGACGCATTTGATGCCGTAGCAGGCATAGGCCTTGGCATAGACGAGCGGCACATTGATGCCGAACTTGCTCATGCCTGAGGTGCCGTCGAAATCGACCACGATCCCCTCGGGGCCGATGCTCAGCTTGGCGGCGAGATGCACCGGCTCATCATAGCCGTCGAGATCGAGGCTGTAGTTCCAGGAGCCATGCGGCAGCTTCTTCAGCCGCTCCAGCGTTGCCTCGCGGCTGTGCTTGAGGATGAAGCCGCCGATCGTCGACAGATCAGGGAGATTGAATTCCGTCAGCATGTCGACGAGCCGGCGCTGGCCCGTTTCGTTGCAGGCGGCGAGCGCATAGAAGTCACCGACGACCTTATCGTTTTCGCGAACATTGTTTCGGACGATATGGATCAGCGTCCGGTTCAGCTCGCCGCGCTCGAAGAATTTCATGATCGGGATGAAGAGGCCCTCTTCATAAACTTCGCGGGCATCCGGGCCGAAACCGCGGCCGCCGACATCGACGACATGCGCGGTCGAGGCGAAATAACCGACCAGCTTGCCGCGATGGAAGGAGGGCGTGACGACGGTGATGTCGTGCAAGTGGCCCGTTCCCTTCCAGGGATCATTGGTGATGTAGACGTCGCCTTCAAAGACATTGTCCGGCCCGATGTCGCGAATGAAATGCGCGACGGATTCCGCCATGGCGTTGACGTGGCCGGGCGTGCCGGTAACCGCCTGCGCCAGCATACGGCCTTCCAGGTCGAAGACGCCGGCCGACAGATCGCCCGCCTCGCGCACGGAGGTGGAGAAGGCCGTGCGGATCAGGGTCTGCGCCTGCTCTTCAACGACAGAGATCAGCCGGTTCCACATGACCTGCATATGGATATCGATCATGGATTGGTTCATGTGACTATCCTCAGATCCGGGTTGCGAGAAGGCAGCCGTCGTGCTGAACGATGGCGTTGAAGGAGGAAGTGAGAACGGTTGAGGTCTCACGCTCGACGATGACGGCGGGACCCTTGATCACGTCGCCGGACTTCAGGCCGGTGCGCTCGTGAATGCCGGCTTCGAGATAGGCGCCTTGGGAGGCCTCGAACAGGCGTCGGGTCTTGCCCGGCTGCACGATATTGCCTTCGGCGACGGAGGGAATGCGTTCGACCGGCGGGAGCGGCGAACTCGCCTTGACCGACCAGCTGACGATCTCGATATCGAGACCCTCGATGGCGCGGCCGAAGAAGCGCTCATATTCCTTTTCGAAAGAGGCCGCGATCGTCTCGGCGCTCGCAGGGTCGAAATTGTCGTCGGCAAGCGGGACCGGGATATCCCAGCCCTGCCCGGCATAGCGCATGAACAGCGTGCGCTCGATCACCGGGGAGCCGGTGTCGAGCCCGCCTTCGACAAAGCCGAGTGCTTCGGCCTTCATGGCTTGCAGCAGGCGGTTGGCCTCTAAATATTCGAAATTCGACAGGCTGAAGACGGCGCTGCGGACGGATTCGTAGCCGAACGGCGCCTTGAGGAAGCCGATCGCGGAACCGACGCCGGCGCCCGGCGGAACGAGGAAGGTCGAGATCCCCATCTTTTCGCAGAGGCGTGCGGCATGCAGCGGTCCTGCGCCACCGAAGGTGATCATGGTGAAATCGGAAATGTTCTTGCCGTTCTCGACGGTGTGGACGCGGCCGGCATTGGCCATGTTCTCGTCGACCATTTCGCACGTGCCGTAAGCGGAAGCCTCCGGGTCGAGGCCGATGACCGCGCCGATATCGTCGCTCATCGCCTGGCGGCTCGCCTCGACGGAAAGCGGGATCGCGCCGCCCGCGAAATTGGCGGGATCGAGCTTGCCGAGGATCAGATCCGCATCGGTCACGGTGGGGTTCTTGCCGCCGCGCTGGTAACAGGCTGGGCCCGGCTCGGAGGCTGCCGAATGCGGGCCGACGCGGATCTGGCGCATTGCGTCGACCGAAGCGATCGAACCACCGCCTGCGCCGATTTCGACCATCTCGACGACGGGAATGGAAATCGGCATGCCGGATCCCTTGCGGAATCGATAGGTGCGCGCGACCTCGAAAGTCTTGGCCGTCTTCGGTACCTGGTTTTCGATCAGGCAGATCTTGGCAGTCGTGCCGCCCATGTCGAAGGAAAGAACCGTATCGAGACCGTATTGACGGGCGATGTCGGCCGCGAAGATCGCGCCGCCCGCTGGACCGGATTCGACGAGGCGCACCGGAAATTCGGAGGCGCTCTCGACCGAGACGATCCCACCGCCGGAGTGGATCATGAAGACCGGGCAGCGGACGCCGATATCCTTCAGCGACACGACGAGACGGTCGAGATAGGATTTGATCGCCGGCTTGACGTAGGCATTGGCACAGACCGTGTTGAAGCGCTCGAATTCGCGCATCTGCGGAGAAACCTCCGACGAGATCGAAACGGAGAGGCCAGGAAGGCGCTTCAGGATCGCGTCGCGGACGGCGATCTCGTGTGCGCCATTGGCATAGGCATGAATGAAGCCGATCGCGACACTTTCATAGCCGCCTGCCGCGACCTTCTCGACGACGGCTGCAACCGAAGCATCGTCCAGATCAAGCAGAACCTTGCCCGCCGCATCGATACGCTCACGCACGACGAAGCGGTCAGCGCGCGCGATGAGAGCCGGCGGCAGGGAAATATTGAGATCATACTGCTCGAAACGGTTCTCGGTGCGCATCTCGAGCACGTCGCGAAAACCTTCCGTCGTCACGAAGGCGGTCCTGGCGCCGCGCCGCTCGATCAGCGCGTTGGTGGCAAGCGTCGTGCCATGGATGAGGATGCCGATCTCTGAAAGAGCGACGCCCGCCATGTCGGCGACGGCCTTCACACCCTTGAGGATCGCCCTCTCCGGCGCCGTATAGTCCGTCAGGATCTTCGTCGAGTGAAGCGTCCCGTCGAGGTCGAGAGCGATATCCGTAAAGGTGCCGCCGATATCGACGCCCACCCGGCAGTTTCGTGGCGTGCTGCTCACCGTCTTGTTCCCCGCTTTCTTAACGTTCGAGGCCGCGCTTGCGCGATCATCGATCCTGCCATTCTTCACTGTTGCAAGCGATGCCGCAACATTTCCGCTTGACGGTCTTCGTATATGTCACTTATCATATAAGTGTCAATTAAGAAAAGGACCGGAAATCTCGAAAATCGCTCTTCGCAGCGGCTGAGACAAAGAGAATTTACCTAACAAAAATAATAGCTTCACCTTCAAGGCGAAGCATGAACGCGGACTTAAACCGCGTCGAGAACGACTAAAAATCGAACAGCTTCAACCAGAGGGAAAAACACATGAAATCCATATCGACACTTCTTAGCGCCACCGCCRTCGCCTCCGCCTTGCTGTTTTCCAACGCTTTGGCGGCCGACACGATCAAGATCGGCGTCGCCGGCCCCTTTACCGGCGCCAATGCGACCTTTGGCGAGCAGGTGTTCAGCGGCGTGTCCGCCTACGTCACCGACGTCAACGCGTCGGGCGGCATCAACGGCAAGAAGATTGAACTGGTGAAGGGTGACGACGCCTGCGAACCGAAGCAGGCCGTTGCCGTCGCCAATCGTTTCGTCGACCAGGACAAGGTCCAGGCGGTGATCGGGCATTTCTGCTCGTCCAACACGATTCCCGCTTCCGAAATCTACAATGATGCCGGCATCCTCGAAATGACGCCGTCCTCCACCAATCCGACCGTCACCGATCGCGGTTTCGACAATCTGTTTCGTGGCTGCGGCCGTGACGACCAGCAGGCCGTCGTCGCCGGCAGCTTCATTCTGGATACGCTGAAGCGGGACAAGATCGCCCTCATCCATGACAAGGACACCTATGGCCAGGGCCTGGTGGACGCCGTCAAGAAGACGATCGAAGCGCGCGGAATCAAGCCTGTGATGTACGAAGGCCTGACCCGTGGCGAACGTGACTTCAATGCGCTCGTCACCAAGATCAAGAGCTCCGGCGCCAACGCCGTGTACTTCGGCGGTCTCATTCCCGAAGGCGGCCCACTGATCCGCCAGCTCAAGGAGCAGGGTGTCGACGTGGTCATCGTCAGCGGTGACGCGTTCGCCCAGACGGAACTGGTCGCGGCAGCCGGCGGCGCTGAGAACCTCAAGAACGTCTATTATTCGGCAACACCGGATCCGCTGGCGGATCCCTCCACGCAGGGCGTCCAGGACGCGCTGAAGAAAGCCAACATCACGCCGGCAAACTACGTGCTCTATGGCTATGCCAATGCGCAGGCCGTCGTTGCCGCGCTGAAGGCCGGCGACGAACTGAAGGCCCAGGCCGACTATCTCCGCAGCAACACCGTCGATTCCGCCATCGGCAAGATCACTTGGGACGCCAAGGGCGACATCAAGGACTTCAAGTTCGTTTTCTACAACTTCGACGACAAGGGAACCCCTGTCTTGGTGAAGTAAGGCATTTTGCCCGAGCCGGCCGGACCTAAAGCTTGTCGCGCAAAAGTGTGCAGCGGTTTTGCGGTAGCGACATGCGGAAAAATAAAGACCTAAAGCGCGATCAGAGACTCTGAAAGATCGCGACGCGCTTTAGGTTCGGCCGGCTTATCCATCCCCGAAAACCATAAGAGGGGTTCACCATGGACTTTTACATCCTGGTTCAACAATTGTTCAATGGCATCACGCTGGGGACGATCTACGGCCTGATCGCGGTCGGATACACCATGGTCTACGGCGTCATCCGGATGATCAACTTTGCTCATGGCGACGTCTATATGGTATCGGCCTATATCGCCGCCATCACGCTTGCCGTCCTTGGCTATTTCGGCGTTCAGTCGGTTCCCTTCGCCTTGATATCCGTGCTGGTGATCAGCTGCGCAATCACGGCCGTCTATGGCTGGGTGATCGAGCGCGTCGCCTATCGGCCGCTTCGCGGCTCGACCAAGCTTGCTCCGCTGATATCGGCCATAGGCATCTCGCTGATGCTGCAGAGCTACGTCCAGATCGCCCAGGGCGCACGCGACCAGGGCGTGCCGACGCTCATCCAGGGGG